>JBOHTT010000053.1:0-25046 GCA_050733775.1 Vulcanimicrobiaceae bacterium | reverse complement strand
TGTACCTTCGCTAGAGGCTCAAGGAACGCGCTTTTGCGGCGCGAAGCGACGATGCACGAGCTCGCGACGGGAACCCGGTGAGATTCCGGGACGGTCGCGCCACTGTAAGCGGGGAGCCGCCGAAACGCCACTGATTCCAAATCGGGAAGGCGTCGGCAAACGGCCAAGATCCGCGAGTCAGGAAACCTTGCGAGCCGACGATCACACCTCGCGTAAAGGTATGAAGATCTTGGCTAGAATTTCCATGCGCGCGCTGGCATGCGGGGGTTTCATCCTCGCGGCAACCGCGCCCGCGGCGCTTGCGCAAAGCGCTCCGACCCCGGCTCCATCTCCCTCGGAAATCGTTCACGTGACGACAGCCGACCGGCAAGACGAGCCGATTACGATGACGACAAGGCCGACGTACGTCGTCGACCGCGCCCAGATCCAAGCCACGGGATCGCGAACCGTTGCCGATGCATTGCGCCTCGTTCCCGGCATCGGAATTTTCCGATACGGTGGTTTCGGCGGAGCAGCAAATTATGGAGTCTTGGGAGCCACGTCGCAGCAGACCCTGGTGCTTCTCAATGGTTTCCCGGTTGCGGCTTCCTCGCTCGGTGAAATCGATCTCGGTTCATTTTCAACTACCGGGGTCGATCGCATCGAGGTCGTCGAAGGCGGCGGCTCGACGCTCTATGGCAGTAGCGCCATTGGCGGTATTATCAATATCATCACAGGTCATGAAACCAAGACGCCGTACGCGGAAATCGCCGCCGGCACGTTAGGCGAGCGCGACGCGCGCATTGAGACCGGACTCGGTGGATTAGGAGTCGCTTGGGAGCGCCATATCGCGACCAACGTGTACGACTTTCCGACGCTAGACGGACTTCCCGCGGGAACGCGCACGAACGCGCAAGCCGCGGCAAGTGCGGCGAGATTGGATTATCACTCGAACACCGCGGCGCGATATAGTTTCGATGCGGCATTGGGCGATGATGCCGTCACGGCGGGCGTTCCGGGGAACCTCGGTTTTCTTACGCCGCATGCGATACAAGGTACCGCTCAGCAAGACGGGCATTTTACGATTACGCGCCGTGGCGATCGTTCCGCACTAAGTCTGTCGGTTAGTGCCGCGCGTCAGGCGCTCGCGTACAACGATGCTGACAACGGTGGCGAAACGGACACGTACGATTCTCGCGGACAAATATCGCTGCGCGACGTGGTTGGTTCGGACCGGTCATCCTTTGTCGGCGGGATCGATCTCTCGCGCGAAACGGCGCTGCTCAATCTCGGTGCAGCGTCGGTTCCTCCCAGTGCAACGGCATCGCTTTCGCAAAGCGCCGTGTACGCGCAATATCGTGACGCTATCGCGCGTACGGTGAGTTTGACGATCGGCGCGCGCGGAGAGCACGACGCTCCAGCGGGCTCCGTGCTCGTTCCCTCAGTGGCGGCATTAGCGCATTTCGGCGTGCTACGCGTAACGGCTAATTACGCCGGGTCGTTTCGGGCACCGACGATCGACGATCTCTACTTTCCGGGTTTTTCAAACCCGTCGCTGGTGCCTGAGCGGGCGAAGGACTTCGATACGGGTGCGGAGCTTGCGCTCGCCGGAGGGTCGCTCTCGTTGCATTGGTTCGATCGCCAAGCGACGGACTTGATCGCACTGGACCAAAATTTCGTTCCGCAAAATATTGCTCAAGCGTCACTGGGTGGTTTCATTTTTTCGGCTCGTACTGCTCCGATTCAAGGCATCGTGGCAACGCTCGGCATTACCGACCTGTATCGCGCGCTCAACGAGACGCCGGGCCAAGCGGCGGTCCGCCTCGATTTCCAGCCGGTCATGACAACGCTACTGGGGCTGGAAAAGGGGTTTGGCGGCGGACGAGTTGCTTTCGGCGTCAACGCACAAGTCCACGGCGCGCATTTCGAGCAGGGCGGCACCATCTTCCGCGATGGCGAAACGACCTTCGATGCCTACGTCCGCGGCCGATTGGCGCCATTAACCGTGCTCACGGTGCGCGCGCGAAATATTGGTGACCAACGGTATGCGCCGATTCTCGGTTATCCCGCGCCAGGGCGCACGTTGGAGTTCGAGCTTTCGACAAAATGACTCGTCCGGCAATCCTCGCTGCACTCGTCTTCGCATTGGTCGTCGCCATAGCGATAGCCGCGGACTCCGGCGCCGTAGGATACTCGCCGGCCGCAATCGCTTCAGCGATAGTGCATCCTCACGCGAACTCCGATACGGCAACCGTCTTGTGGTCGCTTCGTTTTCCGCGAATAGCAATCGCTGCATTCGTCGGCGCTGCGTTGGCGCTTAGCGGAACGCTCATGCAGGACTTGCTCGGAAATCCGCTCGTCGATCCCTATCTTACCGGAGCCAGCGCCGGCGCAGCGCTTGCAATCGCCGTTGCAATCGCGATCGGCGTCCCCGAACCGGCATACGCGGCGCTCGCGTTAGCAGCGTCTTTGGGAACGACATTTCTCGTCGCGATGCTGGCGCGTACGGCAACCGGACTCTCCGTCGAGCGCATGATCGTCGCCGGCATCGCCCTTTCATCGTTGTTTGCAGGACTAACGACCCTCGTGATTCTCTGGACGCCCTCGAGCACTGTTTCGCTGAACATCTTGTCCTGGCTCGGCGGCAGTTTGGTCGGACACGGTTGGCGAGACTTGGCATGGGCGTGCCTATATGCGTGCGCCGGCTTCGCGATCGCGCTGACGGCGATCCCGGCCTTGAACGCGCTTCGTCTCGGAACGCGGCGCGCGCAATCGGTCGGTGTCGATCTCGATCGCACGCGTTGGATCGTCGTCATCGCCATTTGCCTTATGACCTCGGCCGCCGTGAGCGTCTCCGGTATCATCGGTTTCGTCGGGTTGATCGTGCCGCACATCGTGCGCGGGGTATTAGGGCACGACACGCGCTGGGACGTCGCAGCGGCGCTTCCGGTCGGCGCCATCGTCGTCGTTCTTGCCGATGCAGTCGCGCGTTCCGCTATGCCGCCGACCGAACTACCTTTAGGAATCTTGCTATCGCTGCTTGGCGTCCCGGCATTTTTATTTCTCGTGACGAAAAGGCCGCGGCCGGTGTGATCGACGCATCCGGTTTGCGACTCGCTTACCGAGGTATCGTCGTACTCGATGGTGTATCGCTGCAGTTGCGCAACGGCGAGCTCCTCGCGATTATTGGCCCTAACGGGGCCGGAAAGTCGACACTGTTACGCGCGCTTGCCGGATTGCACGTGCCGGCGCAGGGCACCGTTTCCGTCGACGGACATCCGGTTGGCGGCATGAATTCACAAACGCGTGCCCGGCATATAGCGCTGATCGAAGTTGACAACACGCCCGTACCAAACGTTACCGTTCGTGAAGCTGTCGCGCAGGGGCGTCTCCCACATCGGCCGTGGTGGCGTTGGAGCGCGATCGCGGAAGACGACGCGGTCGTCGATGCGGCTTTGGAGCGCGCACAGCTCTCGGATCGCCCCAATCGGGCGCTCGAGACGCTTTCCAGCGGTGAACAGCAGCGCGCCTGGTTGGCCCTCGCGCTCGCACAGCAAGCCCCGAACTTACTCCTAGACGAGCCGACGAGCCATCTTGATTTGCGACATGCGATGCGTATTCTCGCCCTCTTGCGTCAGCTCGCGGAAGACGGCGCCGCCGTCGCAGTTGTCTTTCACGACTTGAATCTCGCAGCAGCTTACGCCGATCGAATCGCGCTCGTCGGTCAGGGCAGGCTGTTGGCATGTGACGCCGTCGAGAACGTGTTCCTCGAGCCGCTGCTTTCGGCAGCTTATGAAGCGCCGATTACCGTACGGTACGAAGACGGCATGTTGTTTGCATTTGCGATACCCCCGACCAAGCTCCGCTCGCGAACATGGTGACCGCG
Source organism: Vulcanimicrobiaceae bacterium (assembly GCA_050733775.1). Classification (GTDB taxonomy): domain Bacteria; phylum Vulcanimicrobiota; class Vulcanimicrobiia; order Vulcanimicrobiales; family Vulcanimicrobiaceae; genus JAFAMS01. The sequence continues at coordinate 21,181 of JBOHTT010000053.1, read as the reverse complement.
CGCGGGCTCGTCGTCGCGGTCGATTTGGAAGACGCTCGCTCGCCGCTCGAACCGCAGCTGGAAGAGTTCATCGCTCTGGCGCGCGCCACCGGCGCCGAGATCGCAGGTCGCGTCGTCCAACGCCGTGCGCGCATCGACCCCGCAACGCTCGTCGGGAGCGGAAAAGCGCGAGAGATCGCCCAGAGTGCGACGGAGCTGGGCGCGGATACCCTCTTCGTCTTCAACGATCTCAGGCCGCGTCAACGTATCAATCTCCAAGAGATCGTTCCGCTTCGCATCATCGATCGCACGATGCTCATTTTGGACGTATTCGCGCAGCATGCGCGCAGCCGCGAAGGAAAGCTGCAAGTGGAGCTGGCGCAGCTACGTTATCGCCAGGCAAACCTCATCGGTGCCGGCACGGCGCTCTCGCGTCTCGGCGGCGGTATCGGAACGCGCGGACCCGGTGAAACGAAGTTGGAGACGGATCGCCGTCAGATCGGACGGCGCATCGCAACGCTGCGGCGCGCGCTCGAAGACGTGCGCCGGCAGCGAGCCAACCGGCGTGCGTCGGGGACCGGCGACCCGCTCGTTGCGCTCGTCGGCTACACGAACGCCGGGAAGAGCTCGCTGCTCAATCGCCTCGCCGGCAACGCGCGTGACGCGTACGTAGCCGATCAGCCGTTTGCGACGCTCGACCCGCTCGTGCGTAAAATTTGGGTCGGCGACGACAAATCCGTGCGCTTGGCGGACACCGTCGGATTCATCACTGAGCTCCCCGAAGAGCTGCTCTCGGCATTTCGGGCGACGCTCGAGGAGCTCGAAAGCGCCGTGCTGCTGGTCCACGTGATAGACGGATCCAATCCTGATTGGGAGCGTCAAAAGAGAAGCGTTGAAGCGACGCTTCACGAACTCGCACTCGATGAGAAGCCCGTGCTGGAGATTTTCAACAAGGCTGATCGAGGCACGCGTTCCGTTCCGGTGAGCGCGCTACGAACGAGTGCGGTGGACGGCTCCGGCATTGCAGAGCTGCGCGACGCCATCGCAGCGCGCACGGCGTCGCTTCGATGAAGCGCGCGGCGTTCGTGGCCGCTGCGTTACTGGCAGCGTGTTCGCGCCCCGTGGTAACGCCGCAAGAACATTTCGCCACACTATATCGCGAGCTGCATCCGGGAGTCGTCTTTCTTTCGATGCGTGCTCCATCGGACGATCCGCGAATGCACGGCAAACTCGACGACGCGTACGGAACGGGTCTCGTCGTGGAGAGCGGTGATTGGGGATCGCGCATCCTTACCGCCGAGCACGTCATCGACGGTGGACGGAATTTACGCGCTCGCGTCGGCGATACACGCCAAAGCTCGAGCGTGCGATTAATCGCACAAGATAAGGACCAAGATCTTGCGTTACTGGAAGTCGCCTCTGCCAAGAACGTGGCGGTACCGGCGCTCGGCAATTCGCGCGACGTCGCACCCGGCGACCAGATCGCGCTGCTCGGCTATCCGATTCCCGACGCCTTCGCCGACGAAGGTTTGGGAAGAACGGCTTCCATTTATATCGGGCACGTCGCGAGCATTCGCGACGCCGGGACGCCCAACGCAGCAATCGAGCTCGATTTGCCGATCGTACCGGGAGAAAGCGGCGGCCCTGTATTTACCGCAGACGGCAAAGTGGTCGGTATCGCTGAGTCACGTTTCGACGAAGAGCACGCTATCGGGTTTGCAACCCCGATGGAGATTATCGAACCGTTCCTACGCGCGCATCGGCGGGTAAAGCAATGATATTATATCACTGTGCGAGCGTCGATTTGAGCTTGACGTAGCCGGCGTCGCTCGTTTGATCTTTCACGACGTTTACTTCGAAGGAATAAGATTGATAACCGATCGCGTTGACTTGGATCGTCTGTTTGCCAATCGGCACGTGCTTGATCGTGAAGCCGCCTTGATTGTCGACGCTCGAGACGACGTTCGAACCGACGGAGATGTAAATCGGCGAGACGCGGAGCGGCTCCCCGCTACGATCGTCGAGCAGCCGTCCCGTGACCGTTCCGAATTCTTGGACTCCTTGGCCGTTGGGATTGCCGCAGCCGGCGGCCACCAATACGGAGGCGCTAAGCAGGCAGAACAGGGTTCGGGTGACGATGCGCACGGCTGGTCCTCCAAAAGTCGTATCGAGGGTCCCGTACGCCGTCTGCGAAACGTGCCTCGCAGATGACTCCGTACGGTCCTGTTGCCATTTACTTGGCGGTGGCCTTCGTCGCCTCGGTGGCGTTCTGCATCTTCCCCGGTCTCCTTGCTCACAAGAAGCCCAATCCGGTCAAATCTGAGCCCTACGAGTGCGGGGTCGAGCCCACGTCGGACGTCGCGGGACGCTTTCCGGTACGCTTTTACCTGATCGCGATGCTCTTCGTGGTCCTCGACGTCGAGGCTGCCTCGTTCTATCCATGGGCGGTCCAGATGAAGGCGCTGCGGGTATACGGGCTGCTCGAAATGATTTCGTTCGTCGTCGTGCTCGGCATCGGGTACGCGTACGTCTGGAAGCGTGGAGGGTTTACTTGGAGGTAAACGCCGGCCAGCAGTTTCTGCTGGCGAAGCTCGACGACGTCGCGCGCTGGGCGCAAGCTTCGAGCGTTTGGCCGTTGACGATGGGGCTCGCGTGTTGCGCGATCGAGATGATGACCGTGACCGCCCCGGAGTACGACATCGCACGACTGGGCTCGGAAGTTTTTCGCGCGTCGCCTCGTCAGGCCGATCTCATGATCGTCTCCGGGCGCGTCGCGCAGAAGATGGGACCCGTCATTCGCCGTCTCTACGATCAAATGGCAGATCCGAAATGGGTGATCTCGATGGGCGCGTGCGCCAGCTCCGGCGGCGTCTTCGATAACTACGCGATCGTGCAAGGCGTGGACACCATCGTCCCGGTGGACGTTTACGTTCCGGGTTGTCCGCCGACGCCGGACGGTCTATTGTACGCCGTCAATTTGATCCAGCAGCAAATTCGGCAAGGCGGCCGGGGAGGCGTGCTGGCGCGTGCCTAGCCCCCAAGCGCCGCCGCTGGGGAGTCGCGTACTCGATCCGACCGCGGTCCGGCCTGCAATTGACGATGCGATCGTCGAACGCGTCGAGGCAAGGGCATTGCGCGCGCGGTTGGAGACGTTGCGCGCCGAGGGTTTCGCCGCATTGCTCGACATCGGCGGCGTCGACTACCTCGATCGCAAACCGCGATTCGATGTCGTCTACCACCTCCTGAAGCTTCCGGTGCGTGCGGCCACCGTCGCCGCGATCGGTACCCCGGAGCGCATTCGTATTTTGTGCGGACTCGATGCGGGTGTCGCGTTGCCGACGGTTTCCGACATTTGGCCGAGCGCCGATTGGGCCGAACGCGAAGTCTACGATCTTTTCGGAATCCGCTTCGACGGCCATCCCGATTTGCGTCGCATTCAAATGCCGATCGATTGGGAGGGCCATCCGCTGCGCAAGGATTATCCGCTACGCGGCCCCGGTCTCGAGAAAACGCCGCGACCCGATTTCGCGCTCAAGAGCAACGTGCCCGCGGGAACTCCGCCTTCAGGGAAAACTGCCGCTGCGCTCGCCAAGCAAATCGCCAAGATCCGAGGCCAAAGCGAATGACGACCACGCACGGCCCGCTTGGAATGCACCCGGCTGCGACGGGCGGCAACCAGATGGTGCTCTCGATGGGTCCGCAGCATCCGTCAACGCACGGCGTGCTGCAAGTGCTCACCGAGATCGAAGGTGAGGTCATCACCAAAGCCGATCCGGAGATCGGCTACCTGCACACCGGCATCGAGAAGTCGGCCGAAAATCTCTTCTGGCATCAGGCTTCTACGGTCATCGAGCGCATGGACTACCTATCGCCGTTGACGAACTCGATGTGCTACGTCCTCGGGGTGGAGAAGCTGCTCGGCATCACCGGCGAGATTCCAAAGCGGGCGCAGCAGGTCCGCGTGCTCTTGTGCGAGCTCTCGCGCATCGCGTCGCACTGCGTATGGCTTGGAACCTGCGGCATCGATCTCGGTGCGATCTCACCATTCTTCTACGCATTCGACATGCGAGAGAACATCCTCGATCTTTTCGAAGCGTCCGGTGGCGCGCGGATGCATCCGAATTATCTGCGCATCGGCGGCTTACGCGACGATATTCCACAGGGCTTTCTCGATCGTCTCGACGACTTGATCAAAAAATTTCCGGGACGCATGCGCGAGCTGCGCAGAGTGCTGCAGAACAATCCCATCGTCCAGGACCGCATGATCGAGGTCGCGGTTCTCGAGCCTGAGGAGGCGGTCGCGTGGAACGTCTCCGGCCCGGTGTTGCGCGGATCAGGCATTGCGTACGACGTCCGCAAGGCGTTTCCGTATTCGGGATACGAGCAGTACGAGTTCGACGTTCCGACGCGCTCGGAAGGTGACGCCTACGCTCGCTTTCTGGTACGGCTCGACGAGATGGACGAGTCGATGCGCATCATCTCGCAAGTGCGCAAGCAGCTCGTTACCGGTCCCGTCATGCTCGACGACACGAAGGTCGCACCGCCGCCGAAAGAAGCCATCGCGCTTTCAATGGAAGCGCTCATTCACCACTTCAAGTACGTCTCCGAAGGCTTTCGCGTGCCGCCGGGCGACGTCTATCAAGCCGTCGAGGGCCCTCGCGGAGAGCTGGGCTATTACATCGTAAGCAACGGCGAAAACCGTCCGTGGCGCGTTCGCACGCGTCCGCCGTCCATGTACAACTTGCAAGTGCTCAAGAAATTAGCGATTGGCGAGCTCATCGCCGACATGGTGGTGTGCATCGGCTCGCTCGATCCCGTGTTCGGAGAGGTCGATCGATGATCGACTTTACCGATGTGGTGGCGAGCGTCAAACCGGAAGCCGAGAAAATTATCGCGCAATACGAAGACTCGCGTTCCGCGCTGCTTCCGATCGTTCACCACTTTCAATCGGTACAAGGCTACGTTTCGGACGAAGCAATGAGGCAAACTGCCGAGTGGGTCGGCGTTCCGCTTGCCGTCGTGGAATCTACCGTATCGTTTTATACATTATTCTTCCGGCGGCCGGTCGGGCGCTACATGCTGCAGGTATGTCGCGGCCTATCCTGTCAGATCGGCGGCGCCGAAGAGATCATGAAGTACTTTCGCGATCGGCTCGGCATCGGGCATCTCGAAACGACGGAGGACGGCCTTTTCTCCTACGAAGAGGTCGAGTGTTTGGCCGCATGCGATCGCGCGACGTGCATGCAAGTAAATTTGGAATTTGTGTACGACCTCACGCCGCAGACGATCGACGACATGCTGGCTGCAATGCGAGGGGGAACGTATCCCGTTGCGCCCCGCGTGCAGACGAAGAAGCCCGAGCGCAATTGGACCGTCCCTAAGGACATCACGCCGAAGTCGCCGGGCGCACAAGGCGTGCCTAGCCCCAACGATCCCGGCGGGATCGGCGACCGAACCGGCGTGATCATGCTGGACCGCTTTATTCGCGAGATCCCGGCCGGCCGCACGCGCGAACGCCTCGCCAGCGACGGCAAAGCTATTTTGGAGCACCCTCCGCGTGGCCATTGAGCCGATCTTGATGAAGGGCATCGGCGAGCTGGATCTGCGCTCGTTCGATATCTATCGAAAACAGGGCGGTTACGAGATGCTCGAGCGCGCCGTGAAGACCATGCAGCCGGCAGACATCGTCGCGCTCGTTGACAAGTCGGGTTTGCGCGGTCGCGGCGGCGCCGGTTTTCCAACCGGTCGCAAATGGCAATTCCTTCCCGACAACGGCGAGCCGCGCTACCTGGTGTGCAACTCGGACGAAGCCGAGCCCGGCACGTTCAAGGATCGGATGCTGCTCGAAGAAACGCCGCATCAAATCATCGAGGGCATCCTGATCGGCGCGTACGCGATTCGCTCGCATCACGCGTTCATCTATATTCGCGGCGAGTTCCAACGCGGCTATCAGATCTTTGTGAAGGCGCTGGCTGAAGCGCGCGCTGCCGGTTTCGTCGGCAAAGGCATCTGCGGCACGGATTACGATCTCGAGCTCACGGTGCATCGCGGTGCCGGTGCGTATATCTGCGGCGAAGAGACCGCGCTCTTGAACTCTCTGGAAGGAAAGCGCGGCGAGCCGCGTCTGAAGCCTCCGTTTCCTGCCGTAAAGGGCCTGTACGGCAAACCGACTGTCGTCAACAACTCTGAGACGCTGTCGTATTTGATTCCGATCCTCCGTAACGGCGCGGAGTGGTTTTCATCGGTTGGGACGGAGCGTTCCAAAGGCTATAAGATCGTATCCGTCAGCGGTCACGTGAAGAAGCCGGGGAACTACGAAGTCCCGCTCGGCACCACGATCCGGCAATTGATCGACGAGTGTGCGGGCGGACTGCGCGATGGCCGCAAATTCATGGCGGTACAGCCGGGCGGCGGAAGCTCCGCATGTCTCTTCGAAGAACATCTGGATCTTCCGTACGACTACGAAAACATGGCCAAGAACGGAACGATGCTCGGCTCCGGTGCGATGGTCGTTTTCGACGACACGACGGATTTCGTGAAGGCGGCTCTCTCGCTCGTGCGGTTTTTCTCTCACGAGTCGTGCGGGCAGTGCACGCCGTGCCGCGAAGGCGGCCATTGGCTGGAACAAATGTTGGAGCGCATCCTCGCGGGCGAGGGCGTGCCGAGCGACGTCGACATGCTCGTTAGCGTGTCGCATCAGATCACGGGTTTGAACCTGTGCCCGCTCGGCGATTCGATCGAGCCTTTCTTGAGCTCCGTCGTCAAGCGTTTCGAAGATCAGTTCCGCTCGTACATCAAGGCACCGGTGCACGCCTAATGCCTGAAGTGAAGATGGCGAGCGTCACGATTGACGGCGTCAGGGTGAGCGTGCCGGCCGGAACGTTGCTGGTAGAAGCGGCCAAGCAAGTTCAAAAAGACATCCCCGTCTATTGCTACCATACGAAGCTTGGACCGGCTGGATTGTGCCGTATTTGCCTGGTTGAGATCGAAGGTATTCCGAAGCTGCAGATCGCCTGCAACACGGCGGTTACCGACGGCATGATCGTCTCTACGCAAAGCGAGAAAGCAGAAGAAGGCCGGCGCGCCGTGCTGGAGATTCTGCTGCTGAATCACCCGTTGGATTGTCCGATTTGCGACAAGGGCGGCGAGTGCGATTTGCAAGATTACTCGATGGCGTACGGACAAGGCGCGTCGCGTCTGGCCGACCCCAAGCTGCAGAAGCCGAAGGCCGTCGACTTGGGCCCGACGATCGTTCTCGACGAAGAGCGTTGCATTCTTTGCCTGCGTTGCGTGCGCTTCGACGATATCATCACGCGCGAGCGCTCGTTACGCACCGAAGATCGCGGCGTCCGCGAAATCATCGCAACGGCGACGGGCGAGCCGTACCACTCGAGGTTCACCGGCAACGTTACGGAGCTGTGCCCCGTCGGCGCGCTTACGTCGAAGACGTACCGTTTCAAGGCGCGTCCGTGGGATTTGCATCGCACGGAAACGACATGTTTGCAGTGCAGCGTGGGCTGCCGCATGCAGGTCGATGCACGGTATAACGTGCCCTTGCGCACGATGATGGTGCAGTCCGACCACGTTTCCGACGGCTGGCTGTGCGATCGCGGTCGCTACAACGTCGGGTTTTACGAAGACGAGCGGCGCATCACGACGCCCGTCTATCGCGATGCGAGCAAATCCGCCTCGCAAATCGGCTGGGACGACGCGATCGCGATGTGGGCCGATTCGATCCGCAAGACGATCTCGCAGCACGGTGCCGGCGCGGTCGGCGTTATCGGCGGCGGCCGGCTATTGAACGAAGAAGCATGGCTGCTGCAACACGTCTACCGCGGGCTGGGCGTGCAGAACATCGATTGGCGCGCCGGCAAGCAGCGCCAAGCGACGCCCGGCGCTTATGGCGGAACGTTAGAAGACCTGGAAAACGCGCAGGCAATCGTCTCGATGCGGCGACCGCTTTCGCGAACGGCGCCCATCGCGGATTTGAGGATTCGCAAAGCGGTGCAGCATAAGGGCGCGACGTTGATCTCCGTCGGCGAGATCGAAGCCGGGTCGGCGGTACACGAAACGCAGATTCGTTCGCTCGATCGTCTTGCCGACGTTCTGCCCGCAAAAGCGGACCGAATCGCGTTCATCTGGGGCGGCGTCCGCAAGTCGACGGCCGACGCGATGGAGCGCGTCCTAGACTCGCTGCGCGACAAGAACGTGAAGGTTTACGTCCCCGGCGAGCAACCCAACGCGCGCGGTGCCGAGGCGGTGGGTTGCATTCCGCGTGACGGCGGTCTCGACGTGCGCGGCATGCTTGAAGCTGCGCGCGACGGTAAGCTGCGCAGCCTTGCGATATTCGGTGCGAATCCGATCGAGAGTTTTCCGGATCGCGATCTTGCGAAGGCGGCGCTGGCGAAGCTCGATTTCCTCGTCGTCGTCGATCTCTTTCCGACCGCAACCGCGCAAGCCGCAACGCTGGCGTTACCGGCGTGCGGGCCGTTCGAGAAAACCGGGACGACGACGAATCTCGTCGGCGAGCGACTAGGGGTGGACGCGGCCTTGAAAGCACCTGACGGCGTTCGCTCCGATCTGGAGATTCTCGTGATGCTCGCCGATGCTGCCGGAGTTGCGATTCCAGAACCGAGCGCGATCGAAGCCGCGGTTAGCGCCGCGCTGGCGACGCCCGCTCCGAGCGGTCTCGTGAACCGCGCCTTATTCCGCGCAGACGAGCCTGCAGCAGAGCTCGCGGAAGACGAAGTCTTCAGCGGCTACGGCACCTCGGCGTTCGACGTCACGTTCACCACGATTCGCAGCGGCGAGGCAATCGTTCGATGATCGCGTGGTGGCTGATTGCGCTGATCAAATCGGTGATCGTGCTCGCCATCGTGATCACGTGCTTCGCGTACGCCATGCTGTTCGAGCGCAAGATCCTCGGTTGGATGCAGCTGCGTCCCGGTCCGAATCGCGTCGGTCCATGGGGTATGCTGCAGCCTGCGGCCGACGCCGTGAAGATGTTCTTCAAGGAAGACCTGATGCCGAGCACGGCCGATCCGCTGATCTATCGCCTCGCACCCTTCATCTCGCTGATTACCGCGATGAGTGCGTTCGCAATCATCCCCTTCAACGAGACGTCGGCCGGTCTCTGGGCGGTCGGGAACATCAATGCAGGCATTCTCTATATCTTCGCGCTCACGTCGATCAGCGTGTACGGCATCTCGCTCGCCGGCTGGGCGTCGAGTTCGAAATATCCACTGCTCGGCTCGGTGCGTTCGACCGCACAGATGGTTTCGTACGAGCTCGCGATGACGATGTCGGTCATCGGCGTGCTGATTCTCGCGGGAACGACGTCGCTTTCCGGAATCGTTCACGCCCAAGCGAGTTTATGGTTCATCGTGCCGCAGTTCGTCGGCTTCCTCATCTATTTGACGACTGCCGTCGCCGAAACGAATCGCGCGCCGTTCGACCTCGTCGAAGCCGAGACAGAGCTCGTTGGCGGCTTCCATACCGAATACTCCGGTCTGCGCTTCGGTTTGTTCTTCATCGCCGAATATTTGAACATGATCACGGTTTCGTGCCTGGCGACGCTGCTGTTTCTCGGCGGCTGGCAAGGACCGGAGCCGATTCCGGGCATCGTGTGGTTCCTGATCAAGGCGGTATTCTTTCTCTTCGTTTACATGTGGCTGCGCGCGACGCTTCCGCGTTTGCGCTACGACCGCTTGATGGCGTTCGGATGGAAATTCTTACTGCCGCTCGCGACGCTGAACTTGATCGTCACCTCGGCGATCGTCGCCGTAAGGGGCTTGTAATGCGGAAGAATCTCTTTAATATCCCGGCCTTCATCCAAGGCTTCGCGACGACGCTATCGTTCATGTTTCGCAAAAAGCCGACGAAGCAATATCCCACGGTGAAGAAGCAGCACGCACCGCGCTTTCACGGTTTGCACGAGCTTCGTCGCTACGGCGACGGCAAAGAACGCTGCATCGGCTGCGAGCTGTGCCAAATTGCCTGTCCGGCAAATGCGATCACCGTCATCGGCGCCGAAAACCATCCCGATGACCGGCGCTCGCCCGGAGAGCGCTATGCGGCGCGCTATGAAATCGACGAGCTACGCTGCATCTTTTGCGGTTTGTGCGAAGAGGCGTGTCCGACCGACGCGATCGTCTTGACGCCACGCTTTGAAATGGCAGATTATCGTCGCGGCTCGTTCATCTACGGGAAAGATCGTTTGCTCGTACCGGCCGAGGCCGGAACCGGTTCGCCGCCGGACGAACGCCCGGGCGGCATTCCGCCCGATCTCGGGGCGGTGTCGAATAAGAAGTCTACCGTCGACATTCAGAGCGGTTACGATGCAACGTGGCGCGGCACGATCCTCAAGACCGAGCGCAAGGGGCTCGCGGGTTGACGGCCTTCGTCATTTTGGCGGTGCTGCTCGTCGCAAGTGCGGCATTCGTGGTCTCTGCGAAACGCACGGTCTACGGCGTCATCGGCCTGCTGCTGAATTTCATCTGCCTCGCCATCATGTATCTGACGCTGGATGCCGAGTTCATCGCGGTCATCCAAGTACTGGTGTACAGCGGCGCGATTTTGATGCTGTTTCTCTTCGTTATCGCGCTGCTCTCCAGCGGCGTACGTCCGTTTACTCCCGGAAAAAACCGGCTTCCGAACGTTTTGATTCCGCTCTCGGTCTTTGCGATCGTCGCGTTTGCCGGCTTGATCTTCACGTACGCACACACGATCCCGATGGTTTTTCACGCGAGCACCAGCGCGAAGTTCGGCCCCGCGGGTGAAGCGGGCGTGTTCGGCAGCGTCGCAGATTTTGGACGTGCACTGTTCACGACATATCTGCTCCCCTTTGAGGCGACGGCGTTCGTCCTGATGATCGCCGTCATCGGCGTGGTCTCGCTCGCCGGCGACATCGATCCGCCAAGAAAGGGCCCGGGCCGCAGAGTTACGGCCGGGAAGCGCGAGCCGATCGTCAAGGAGCGCGCTTGATGCCCGTTCCGGTGGTGAACTATATCGCGCTTTCCGCGCTGATCTTCATGATCGGCGCGGTGGGCGTCGTGGCGCGGCGGAATCCGCTCGTCATGCTGATGGGCATCGAGCTGATGTGGAACGCCGCCAATTTGGCATTCATGGCCTACGCGCGCGTCTACCTCAACAACGCGGGACACGTATTCGCGTTTCTGGTGATCACGGTGGCCGCAGCGGAAGCTGCGATCGGCCTTGCGATCGTCGTCGCCGTTTTCCGCCGCGCAGAGGTCGTCGACGTCGACGACGTCGCGGCGCTGCGGGGTTAGCGCATGCCCGCGCACGTGATGGGCCTGGAAGCCGCGTATCCCCTGCTGTTCTTGATCTGGCTCGCGCCGCTTACCGGTGCGGTCGTGATTTGGGCGTTTGGTCCGCGCTTGCGTACGTGGGGCGGCCCGATCGGATGCGCCGCCATCGCGGTCTCGTTCCTTGCGACCATCGCGTCGTGGGGCGACGCCGTTCGCACGACACCGGAAGGCGCAACGAACGTCGTCGGCGCGCATCAGACGCTCACGACGTGGCTTTCCGGATTCAATCTCGGTCTGCTGTGGGATCCGCTTTCGCTGGTTTGGACGCTGATCATCACCGGCATCGGCTTCCTCATCCACTTCTACTCGATGGGCTACATGGCCGGGGATCGCGGCTACGCGAGGTTCTTCGCGTACATGAATTTCTTCGTGTTCGCGATGCTCACGCTCGTGCTCTCGGACAACTTCGTCGGGCTGCTGATTGGATGGGGACTCGTCGGTCTGGCGTCGTTCTTCTTGATCGGTTTTTGGTTCGAGCGCCCGTCCGCAGTCGCCGCCGCGACGAAAGCGTTTGTCATGAACGTCGTCGGCGACGTTGGAATTTTGTTCGCGATCTTCGTCATGATCGCCGCCGTCGGCTCCGTGACGTATGCCGACGCGTTCGCGGGCGTCGCAGCGCACAAATTCTCGCCGGGGCTGCTCTATTTGGCATGTGCGATGCTATTCGTGGGTTGCGCGGCAAAATCGGCGCAGGTTCCGCTGCACTCGTGGCTCCCGGACGCGATGGAAGGCCCGACCCCCGTTTCCGCATTGATCCACGCCGCAACGATGGTGACCGCCGGGGTGTATTTGATCGCGCGTTGCTGGCCGCTGTGGCAGGCCTCGCCGGATGCTCGCGCGCTCGTCGGCGCGATCGGCGGCGTTACGGCCCTGATGGGTGCGATACTCGGTGTCGCGCAATGGGACATCAAGCGTATCCTCGCCTATTCGACCATGTCACAAATCGGCTATATGATCATGGGCGTCGGGATCATGGCCGACGGAGCCGGTGTGCTGCATTTCTTCGCGCATGCATGGTTCAAAGCGCAGTTGTTCCTCACGGCCGGCATCATCATTCACGCGCTGCACAACGAGCAAGACGTGCGCCGCATGGGCGGTTTGCAGAAGCGCGAGCCGTTTGCGTTCTGGTCGATGACCATTGCGACGCTGGCGATCTGCGGCATCCCCCCGTTCGCAGGTTTCTTCTCAAAGGATGCGATCGTGTACGACGCGCTCGTGCTCGGACATCCGGTGCTGTATGCCGTCGGCGCGATCACCGCGGGCATCACCGCGTACTACATGTTCCGCATGCTGTTCGTCACGTTCTTCGGAATGTATCGCGGCCAGGTCGATCCTTCGAGCCTCGGCATCCGGCATCCGGAGCTCGCGGGAACGAGCGCCGGATTGATCGCGCATCCGCACGACGAACCGTCGCCGCATCACACGCCCGGCTGGCTGATGTCTGCGCCGGTTGCGGTTCTCTGGATCGGTTCCATCTTCGCCGGTTTCCTGATCGTCGGCGGCACCAACAGCGCGTGGTACCGGCTGCTTTCACCGGTGTTCGGCGGGGGACTCGTTCTGCCCGAAGGGAACGCGCCGCTTTCAGAAGCCGCTTCCAGTGCCGTCGTGCTGGTCCTCGTGCTGATCGGCATCGGCATTGCGTACCTGCGATATGGAAACGTGGCTGCCTTGCGTGACGCGGTTGCACGGCTTCGCGAAGAATCGATTCACATGCCCGCGCTGCTGACCAATCTCTTTTACTTCGATAGCGCGATCGACGCGCTGTTCGTGCGCCCGGCGCGCGCATTCGGATTTATCTTCGGCCGAATCTTCGACCCGCTGATCATCGACGGCGCCGTTCGCGAAGCTCGCATCTCCGCCACGTGGCTGGGGCATCTCTTCCGTAGCTTCCAGACCGGAATGGTGCGCGCGTATGCCCTCACGATCGTTTTCGGAGCTGCAGCATTCATCGTCTACTATGCTGCGGTGATCGCTCGATGATGCTCACGGCGCTCGTCGGAGGCACGCTGCTTCTCGGCCTGTTGACCTTCGCGCTTCCTCCGTCGGCCGAGCGCACCGCGAAGTGGTACGGCGTCGCCGTCGCGCTTGCCGGATTCATCCTAATTCTGTTCATAAACCCATGGTCGCCCCCGCCGGACGAAACCGCTCGTTGGCTGTCGTATCCCTTTAGCGCCAATTATCACTTAGGCATAGGCGGCATCTCGTATGCCATCGTCGAGATGCTGGCGCTGTGCACGGCCTGCGCGCTGCTCGCGACCAAAGTTCCCCGGCAGCGAAATTTCGTCGGCTTGATGCTGACGCTCGAAGGCTCGATGCTCGGTCTTTTCTTGACGAGAGACTTGCTCGTATTCGCGCTGCTCTGGGACGCAATGCTGATTCCGGTTTTCTTACTGATGATCGGTTGGAGCGTGCATCCGGCGACGGCGTGGCGATTTTTGATCTACAACGTCTCCGGTGGCTTGCTGCTCCTGCTCGCCACGGCTGCGTACGGCGTGATCTATGGAACGACGGACGTCATCGGCAAAGGCATTTTAGCGCCGCTTTCCGATGCGTGGGCTCCCTGGATTCTCGCCGGCTTCGCCATCGCGTTCCTGGTCAAGACGCCGGTGTGGCCGCTGCACACGTGGATGCCGGATACGTATGCGGAACTTTCGGCGCCGGTTGCTGCCGTCGTCGGCGCCGTACAGTCGAAGGCCGGCCTCTATGGCTTCATCGCCATCGGCCTTCCGCTCTTCGGCGCGCAGATGCACCAGTTCGCGCAGGTGATGCTGGTATTGGGCTACGTCGGACTGCTATACGGTGCGTTCGTCGCATTGACCGATGACGATGCGCGCAAGGTCGTAGCCTACAGTTCGCTCTCGCACTTGGGCTTGATGCTGGCCGGAATCTTCGTGTTCAACCAATACGCGCTGCGAGGCGTCGTCGTGTATATCGTCGCGCACGGGTTCTTTACCGCGGCGCTGTTCATCTTGCTCGGATTCGTCGAATCGCGCGAGGAGACTCGGTCGTTGTCGCGCATCGGTGGGCTGGCGAGGCGCAATCCGAAGCTTGCGGGCGCGATGGCGATTGCCGCGCTTGCCACGCTCGGCTTGCCCGGCCTTGCGGGGTTCGTCGGCGAGCTGTTCATTTTGGTGGGCATTTATCAGGCAGGCTATGGCTGGCTCGCCGCAATCGCCCTGATCGCGATCATCCTCGCGGCGGCCTACATGCTGCGCGTGTATCAAGGTTTCATGCATGGACCGGAACAGGCCGACTTGCCGCAGCGCCCGGATCTGCGCCCGCTCGAGCTGCTCGCGCTCGCGCCGCTGTTCGCCGCGCTGCTGTTGATCGGCATTTTCCCGGGCATCGCACGATACCCCGATCAAGCGTACACGGTGCTCGGTAGCGCGACGCCGCTCGTCACGGTGGAGAAGAAGTAATGCCGATCTCAGCCCTGGTGCCGCCGTTCGGCAACTTCGACTATTCCGCGCTGTTGCCGCTGGGCATCGTCGCGGTGACGCCGCTCATCGTGCTGCTGGTGGATTTGGCGATGCCTGCAGGCGGAGCGCGGCGCTTCATGGTCGTCGGAATCTCCGTCCTAGGACTGCTCGGCGCGATTTACACGCTCGTGCACCAATACATCGCGCATCAGTTCGGCCCGGCCTTCGGATACGGTTTTATCCTCGGCGGGTTCTCGATCGCGTTCAATTTGATCGTCTGCGTCGCTGCAATCTTCTCGCTATTGATGATTCCGACGCAGCACGATGACGAGAAAGAGGGTCCGGTCTGCGCGCTGATGGTATGGAGCGCGCTCGGCGGGATGCTGATGGCCGGCGCCGCCGACCTCATGATGATTTTCTTGGGGCTCGAGATCCTGTCGCTTGCGCTCTACTGCTTGTGCGGAATGATCGCACGCGCCAGCGAGGTGCGAAAGCGAGAAGCGCGCGAGGCGGCGCTCAAGTATTTGATCCTCTCGTCGATGGCGACTGGCTTCATGCTCTACGGCATGGCGCTCTTGTTCGGCGCGACGGGCTCGGTGAATCTCGTCGAGCTCCAGACCGTCCCACTCTCGAATCCCCTCTTCGACATGGGCGTCGGCCTCTTCATGATCGGCGTTGCCTTCAAGATCGGCCTCGTCCCATTCCACGTCTGGATGCCGGACGTGTTCGAGGGCGCGCCGCTGCCGGCAACCGCGTTCATGAGCGTCGTAACGAAAGCCGGCATGCTCGCCGTCTTCGCTCGGTTTCTCTATGCCATTCTTTCGCCGTCGCGAGACGATGCGTTGATTTGGCCGATTTGGGTGCTGGCCGGGATCTCGATGATCGTCGGCAATCTTGCCGCGCTGCACCAGACCGACATGAAGCGTCTGCTGGCATACAGCGGAATCGCGCAGCTTGGGTATATCCTCGCCGCCCTTGCCGGAGCATCGACGCTGGGCATGCGCTACGCGATTTTCTATCTCGGCGTCTATATGTTCATGAACATCGGTGCGTTCAGCGTTACGGCTCTCGTCGCGCGCGATTCTGAAGAAGACGCGCACATGTCGGCCTTCTCGGGTCTCGGCACGCGGCATCCGGTGCTCGCGGCCGCGATGGCGTTCTTCCTCCTGTCTCTTGCCGGCTTGCCACCGACGGCCGGCTTCATCGGAAAAATCTTGATTCTCTCCAGCACGGTGATTACCGGGTATCTCTGGCTCGCCGGCTTGCTGATTTTCGGGACCGCAATTTCAATCTACGTGTACGTGAAGATCATACGCGCGATGTACGTTCCGGTCGATCTCAAGCACATCCGCGAGATCAAGCCCCTCAGCCACGCACCATGGATCGGTGTCGCGATCTGTTCGCTCGCAACGTTCGTCTTCGAGTTCTACCCGGTTGCGCTCCACGACGTTCTGCCGCGCGTCCATTAGGTAACTCGGAGTGAACCACCGGCTGTACGTTCCCGAACAGCACGGAAAAGGCGCTCCGCTTCTCGTCGCGCTGCACGGTTGCCGTCAAGACGCCGAAGATTTTGCGCACGGCACGCGGTTTGACGCCTTCGCGCAGCGATACGGCGCGATCGTGCTCTACCCGGAGCAAGACGAACGGCGCAACGGCCATCGCTGCTGGAATTGGTTTTTGCCGGAGAACCAGCGGCGGGACGGCCCCGAACCCCGCGCTATTTTGGAGCTCGTCGAGCGCACGATAAGGGAACACGACGCCGATCGGTCACGCGTGTTCGTCGCGGGTCTTTCCGCCGGTGCGTGCGTTGCCACGATTCTCGCGGAACAGGCGCCGGATGTTTTTTCGGGTGTCGGCGCCATGGCCGGCGTGGCGCTGCATTGCGCGCACGACGTCGAAACCGCATATGCGGCGATGCGTGGAGAGCGCGAAGCAAACGACGTCGAGCTCGAGCGGCATTTTCTCGGCGCGTTTCGGCGATCGCGCGCGATGTTCTGGACGGGGACGGACGATCGCAGGGTTGCGCCCCGGAATTCGCGCCGTCTCGCAGAACAATTCGCGCGGTTGTTCGCGCTCGACTCAACGCCGGATGAAGAAGGATTCCTCGCGGACGGGCGGTGCGTGCGCTGGCACGATCGTGCCGGGCGCGCGCGCATCGAGCTGCGCGAAATTCCGGGTGCGGGCCACGCGTGGAGCGGCGGAAGCCTCCGCGGCTCGTACACCGCGCCGGCCGCCCCGAGCTTCAGCGACGCATTTTTCACGTTTTTCTTGTCCGAAGAAACGGAAGAGATGCAGCGATGCGGCTAAGCGCGGTTGCGATGCTGGTCGCGCTCGCCGGAGCGTTGGCGGTGCCGGCGTCTGCGCAAAACGGCACGTTGCTTGCCGCGTGGACGCAAATCGGCCGCGGCGACGCGGTGTTGGCGCGCGCGATCGTTCGGGGAAATTGTCCGACGCTCGACGTCGACGGAAGATCGATTCCGATGCGTGTGCGTGCCGCACCGAGTTCGGCGTTCGACGTGAGCAGCTGCGAAGTGCGGATTCCACCCGGGGCTCGCCGCCTCTCGCTACTCGGGCGCGAGCTGCCGCCACCGCCGCAGCACGTTCGGACGATCGCCGTCCTGGGCGACAGCGGCTGTCGCATCGAGCTGATCTTCATTCAGGCCTGCAACGATCCCAATAAGTGGCCGTTTCCGCCAATCGCCAAGTTGATTGCGAACGCTCGTCCAGATCTCGTCGTGCACGTCGGCGATTACTATTATCGCGAAACGGCGTGCCTCGTCCCCGGGTGTGCCGGGTCGCCGCACGGCGACAATTGGGCGGTATGGGCCGCGGATTTCTTTACGCCGGCAGCACCGATGCTTGCGGTTGCGCCCGTGCTGGCCGTGCGCGGGAACCACGAGGATTGCACGCGCGGCGGCATCGGGTGGGATCGCTTTCTGTCGGTGTATCCGTACGGTGCGTGTTCGCTGCACGAGCCGGCGTATGCGACGAGCGTCGGCGACATGCGATTCTTCGTCCTCGATTCGTCAAGTGCGCTCGATCCGCGGCCAAGTACGAGATTGACGCCGGCCTTCCGTTCCGACTTCGCGCGGCTACGCGCGCTCCCGCCTGCGACGACGTGGCTCGTGTCGCATCGTCCGATGTGGGGCGTCGACGCAACGCTGACGGGCGCCACGCTGGCTATCAATCGCACGCTCGAAGCTGCCGAAGGCAACGCGCGAACGCTTCCGATCGAGCTGGCGCTCTCGGGACACATTCATCTCTTCGAGGCGCTAAGTTTCGCGGATCATCGACCGCCGCAAGTAATCGTCGGAACGGGCGGCGATACGCTGTCGAACGTGCCAGGTCATTTCTTCGGCGAGTCGATCGACGGCACGCGCGTCGTCGCAGGGGCTGTCCGCCACTCGTTCGGCTTCGCGATCTTTCATCTCGACCGGCATACGTTCGACGTCTACGACCGCACCGGCGCGAAAGTGTTCGTGTGCCGCTATGCGACGGGTACTCTCGGCTGCCGCGCCATCACGGCGACAGGTAAATAGCATGTCATGGTGAGCGTCGGCGCTCGCAGAGCGCCGTAGTCGAACCACCGCCTCAATCTTGTAGGCAGCGAACAGCTCGGTCGCTAGTTGACGCGTTTTTCCCGGCCCTTCCACTCGCGGTCGCGGAGGACGAATTTTTGAATCTTGCCGGTCGACGTTTTCGGCAGCGGCCCGAACTCGACGGCCTTCGGCGTCTTGAATCCCGGAAGGTGCGCGCGGCAGTGCGCGATTAGGTCCTCGGCAGTCAGCTCGCGACCGGGTTTCAGCGTGACGAAGGCTTTGGGTGCCTCGCCCCATTTGTCGTCCGGCATCGCAACGACGGCACACTCGAGCACGGCGTCGTGCGCGACGAGTACCTTCTCGACCTGGATCGTCGAGATGTTCTCGCCGCCGCTGATGATGACGTCCTTGGCACGGTCGACAATCTCGATATAGCCGTCCGGTTGCATGACGGCGACGTCGCCGGAATGGAACCAGCCTCCGGCAAACGCTTTCGCGGTCGCTTCCGGATCGTTGTAATAACCCTTCATGACGTTATTGCCGCGCATGACGATCTCGCCCGGCGTCGCACCGTCGGCGGGAACGTCGTTGAGCTCGGAATCGACGACGCGCACGTCGCGCGCATCCATCGTCAACATTGCAACGCCTTGCCGGCTCTTCAGTCGCGCGCGCTCCGCGTCGTCCTTGCCGTTCCATTCGGAAGCCTTCCACTCGCACACGGTAATCGGGCCGTACGTTTCCGTGAGGCCGTAGACGTGCGTCATGGTCGCGCCGAGCGACTCCATTTGCTTGATGATCGTGGGCGATGGCGGCGCTCCCGCGGTGGTGATGTGAATCGGATGGGAGAATGCTTTGGCATCCGGATCGTTCGCGAGCATGATCCAGACGGTCGGCGCGCCGCACGCGTGCGTTACCGTTTCCGCCTCGATCAGCTCGAGAATCTTCTTTGGATCGACGCGGCGCAGGCAAACGTGCGTCGCTCCGGCAGCGGTAACGGCATACGGAAATATCCAACCATTGCAGTGGAACATCGGCAGCGTCCAGAGATAGACGCTCTCCGGCCGGATGTTCGCGTGAAAGATCTCGGCTTGCGCGTTGATGAAGGCGCCGCGGTACGTGTACATGACGCCTTTCGGCCGGCCCGTGGTTCCGCTCGTGTAGTTGATAGCGATCGTGTCGTCTTCAGCGGGTTCGTGCTTTTCGAGCCGAGTTTGGTCGGCCAATACCAACAGAGTTTCATAATCGGCGTGCCCGGGCACTCGTTTCGTTCCTACTGCAGGCGCTACCCGAACGCAGTCGAGTTTGGTCGTGAGTCGCTGAACGAAGTCGTCGAATTCGGCATCGTAGATCAGGATGCGTGGGCCGCAGTGGTCGAGGATGTAGTCGATCTCTTCAGGAGTTAGACGGATATTGAGCGCGCAGATTATGCCGCCCGCAAGCGGAATCGCAAAATGCGCTTCCAGAATCGCAGAGGTGTTCGGCGCGAGCACTGCAACGCGCTCGCCGCTCTTGACTCCCATCTCTTGCAGCACCGTCGCCAGACGGTAGACGCGTTCGTACAATTGCGGGTACGTACGCCGTGCGTCACCGTCGACAACGGCGATCTTTTCGCGAAAGACGTAGGCCGCGCGCTCGAGATAGTCGAGCGGCGTCAGCGGCCGGAGATGGACTGCCGGTAGGGAAGCAACGGTTGCCATGGCGGGGGGTTCGGCGCTAGTTCGTGCTGAGCTTGCCGAGCGTCACTTCGAGAGCTTGCATCACGTGTGCGCGCGTGGCCTCTTCGGCGGCGTCGGGATCGTGCGCGTCGAGCGCGTTGAGGATTGCGGTGTGTCCCTGGAGCGACGATGCCGCTTCCGGATCCGTGTACATGTGCGCGATGCGATGGTTGAAGTAGAATTCTCGGTTGCGGCGGATCAGGTCGAGCAGCCGGACGTTGCCCGCAGCGGCGATGATTGCGTCGTGAAAGCGATCGTTGACGTCGACGATGTGTTCTCGTGGGGAGCGTACGAGTCTCGATGTGTCGCGTTCGTGGAAAGAAGCGATGCGCTCGAGCTCGTCTTTCGTCGCGCGTTGGGCGGCAAGTCGCGCTGCATAGCCTTCCAGCGCGGCGCGCGATTCATAAATCTCGCGAACCTCCGCCGGCGCGTGTTCGCGAACGACGAGATGGTGGCGGCCGCCGTGGATGAGACCGTCTGAGGAAAGCCGTTTGAGGCTCTCGCGGATCGGGGTCCGGCTGACGCCGAGGCGTTCGGCAAGGTCGACTTCTACGAGACGTTCGTTCGGACGAATAAGCCCCTTGACGATCTCGTCGCGGAGCCGTTCGTAGACCTCGTCCGAAAGCGTCGGCCTCACGAGGCGAGAGCCGCAGTCGCGCGAAGGGCCATGCCGATGGTTTCAAAGGCGCATCGGGCATTTACCTGCGACCTCTCCGGCAAGGTCGCGCTGGTGACCGGCGCCTCGAGCGGGATCGGCGCGCACCTGGCGCACTCGCTTGCATCGGCCGGCGCGAGCGTCGCTGCTGCGGCGCGGCGCGAAGGGCCGCTCTTAGACGTGGTAACGCGCATCAATGCGTCCGGCGGCCGGGCTGTGGCGATACCGCTTGATGTGACCGATGCAGCGGGCATCGACGGCGCGTTCGACCGCGCCGAGGCGACATTCGGCTCGGTGGACGTCTTGATCAATAATGCCGGAATTGCTATCGGAAAGCCGGCCTTGGAGACCAGCGTCGCTGAATGGGATGCGGTGATTGCGACAAACTTGCGCGGCGCGTTTCTCGTCGCGCAAGCGTGTGCCAAGCGACTCGTCGCGCGTAACGCCCCAGGTTCGATCGTCAATCTCGGTTCGGTTCTCGGGGAGCGCGTCGCTCCGGCGACTGCATCGTACGCTGCATCGAAGGCCGGACTGATGCATCTCACCC
>JBOHTT010000052.1:0-1599 GCA_050733775.1 Vulcanimicrobiaceae bacterium | reverse complement strand
AAGGTGCACGCGGACATCACCTACGGCGACTACGATCTCAACGCGGAAGTATCGGACGCACAGTTTTAGCGCGTCAGCCGCGATAGACGACCCCGTAGCCGAAATCCGAGATGATCCGGAACGTACCAGCCGCTTCGACGAGCTCGCGTTCCGCCGGCGTGTGATAGAGTAGCGTGATCTCGCGGCGTTGCTCCGTGAGATGCGCTAACACGGGCCGCATGATCTCCGCGCGAAACGGATTGTAGAGGTAGACGGCGAGTTTTCCCCGCGGAAAACGATACTCGGAAGCGTCGGCCCGCACGAAGCGCACGTCGCGACAACGCAAATCCTCACCGCCGTAGCGTGTGAAATTGTCGCGCGCGACCTCATGCAACGTCGGTGAGAGCTCGACGCCGACGGCCGTCTTGAACGGACGCCGTGCCGCGAGCAAGACGACGCGCCCCATTCCGGAGCCAAGATCGACGAATGTGGTCTCTTCGAGCGGCTCCGGAATTTCAGCGAGCAGCCGTTCTGCTTCCGCGATCGGCGTCGGTTCGTAGTGCGTCGCAAACTCGATTGCGGGACCGATCAGATCCGGATCGAGCGTACTGAGAAAGATCAGCCCTTCCGTCGTAACGCCGTGCTGCGCGTCAAAGCGTTGGCCCGCGCGCCGGCCGCTGGTACGAAAAGGGGCTTTAGCGACGGCGGCCAGCCGGCTCGCTGGGGATGAACTTGCGGTACATTTCCGGCCTTTGCCACTGTGAGAGCAATCCGGCTTTCGAGGCATAGACGGTTCCCGATTCGCCATTCACGCCATCGACGTCGGCGCGCATCGCGCGAATGCGTTCCAAGTCGATGTCGACGAAGAATTCGCCCGGCTTCTCTGATTCGAAGAGAATTTCTTCGGGTGTTGCGACGAGTGCCATGCCGCGCTCGCCGGCATGCCACATGTTTTGCGTCGTCACGACGAGCGCGATGTTCTCGATCGCGCGCGCCCACAGCAGCGTCCGCCACGTCGACCATAATTTGCGCTTGTCGGTGCCCGCCGGCATGAGCAGTATCTCTGCCCCGCGCAGCGCGTACGCGCGCGCTACTTCGGGAATGTAGACTTCGCTGCACATCGCCTGCGCGAAGATGCCGTATTCCGTCGGCACGACGGCGTAATCGTCGTCGGCAGCAACGTATTGGAACTCCCAATCGGGACCGCCGGTGTACAGCCACGGTCCGGGCGGATGCGTGCGGCGATAGACGCGCGTGCTGCCGTCGGGAAGCGCGAGCACGAGCGTGTTGTGCGCCGTGCGCGCAGCGTCGTCGAGGGGCTCGAGCGTGCCGAACTCGACGATGACGCCGTGCTGCTTCGCTGCCGCGGCGAGTGCGGCCGTCGGATTGAAATGCGCCGGGATGCGCCATGGGCCCGGATACGTTTCCGGAAAGACGATGACGTTCGCGCCCTGCGCCGCGAGCCGCGCGATCGCAGCAACCGCATCGGCGACGTTCTTCTCGTCGTTGGGCGGATGGTGCGCGATCGGCTGCACGAGCGCGAGCTTGAAAGGCATGGGGCGGGTATTCTCATACCCGCCCCACGCGCCTGCGGCCGATCGGATTAGACTAATGACTGAT
>JBOHTT010000051.1:0-2034 GCA_050733775.1 Vulcanimicrobiaceae bacterium | reverse complement strand
CCCGTGGACCGATGACGTCGCGCTCGAGGCCTCGTTTCCGTACGCGGCACGCCGATTCGCCCTGCGGCTGCATCCGGCACTGTACGATCAGAAGATTCGCAATGATAACGGCGAGGCGGCGAACGGCGCAGGATGGGGTCGGATTGCGGCTTTCATCGAGGGTGCCGATAGACCCAGCGATCTCGTTCATCAACTCCTCGAGAGCGACGCCGTCCCCGAATCATGGCGCAACGTTTTGACGCATTTGAAATCTAGCAATGTCTCCTTCGAGTTGCCGTACACGCCAAACGACGGTGACTTACGGAAGGGTATCGTGCTGAACGCCAAGAGGGGCGTACGAATGCGCGAGCAGCCTTTCGACGAAGTCGCTGAATTTTCCGAATCCGCGACGGAGAGCGGCGATCTCAGCTCGTCGTCGAGCAACGCATTCGGCGAGTCGCTCAGTGCGCATTCGCGAAAGGTTCGTGATCTCGCGCGCGCATTCGCGAATCGGCTTGGTTTCGCGGCAGACGCTGTAGATGATGTCGCGCTGGCGGCATTCTTGCATGACTTGGGGAAGGCGGACACGCGCTTTCAACGTTATCTTCAGGGAGACCCATGGCGCATTGGTGAGGTGCTGGCAAAATCGCCTGGACGCCGCAGCCCAACGGAGGACGCCGCGGCGCGGCGGAGTGCGGGCCTACCGCGCACCTGGCGGCACGAGGTTTTATCGGTGCGCATCGCTTTAAACCACGAGCACTTCTCACAGGCGAACGACCCCGAGCTCGTGCTGTGGCTGATCGGCACGCACCACGGCTACGGCAGACCCTTGTTCCCCCCGACGGAAGCCGGCGATGAAACCGCCGGATCGTATGCCGGCTTTGATCCCTATACTACTGCGCCACTTCATGTGAGGCCGTCGCCGGGACCGCAGAGGCTGGATTTCGCGCTTGAAATCGTGACGCCGGAAGGACCAATGTCAATCGACTGGACGATGCTCTTCGATCGCCTCACCGAACGTTACGGCGTCTGGGGACTGGCGCATCTGGAAGGTATCGTTCGGCTGGCGGACCATCGCGCGTCGGAATCGGTTGTCGCCGGAGCTGAATCGGTGCGCGCGTGAGAACGCACAGACTTGCCGGCCTCGAGGACGACAACTTGCTGGCGTTTCTCGCGCTGCTGGGACTACTGAGGGCACTGTCCGTTTCGCGTGTTTCCTGGTCGCCAAGAGCGTTCTTTGACGGCACACCGATGAGACCGCTGTTGCGGATCGCATCCGACGCATCTGCCGAAGAGATCGCTACTGCCGCAGCTGCGGGATGTTCCGCGTTTGCCGCGCAGTTTGCATTCGGTGAATTTCACGATCTGACGTTCGATGGCACCGCTGCACGCCGGTTTTTGACAGCGGCTCTTCGCAGTGATAAGGGAGGTATGATCGCGTCAGCACTTTGCAGCGACGCGGCGGTGCGCGAGAATTGCCGCATCGAAGCGACGCCATTATGCGCCATGTTTGGCCAAGGCCATCAGAGCTTTCTTGATCGACTGCACAACGTGTCGGCCGGCGAATTGCCGCGAGCACTGAAAGCCAAGAAAAGTCCTCCGGATCTCAACGACGCAGGGTATATTTTTCGCGCGCTCTTCTCGCCATGGCAGCGCAAAGAACCAACCGAGTCGTTTCGATGGGATTTCGAAGAAGACCGGCGATACGCGTTGCGTTTCGACGACCCGTCAGGTGATCCGGCAACGACGGAGCATGGCGCGAATCGCCTTGCCATCCTCGGACTGTTGTCCTTTCAGACTGCGCCGCGTATTGGGAGGCGCGGCGCTCGCATCACCCTCGGTACGCGGGGTGTGTCGCGCGGTGAAAAAGATCGGAGGGTTCGGATTACGTGGCCGATCTGGTCGCTGCCGACGTCGATGCAATCTATTCATGCGATGCTCGACCTTCCAGAACTCGGCGAAGACCATCCGCCGTTTGAAACGCTTTCGGCGTATTCGATTAGGCAACTCCGGCGGGTGCGTCGCATCAGCAACGGAAAATACATCAGCTTCACC
>JBOHTT010000050.1:0-12467 GCA_050733775.1 Vulcanimicrobiaceae bacterium | reverse complement strand
GTACAGTACGGTAGCATCCCGATCTTCGGACTCCCAGCCCGCGCGCGTCAATTCGCGATCGACGTGCTCTTCCTCCGGATACCCCAAACACAAATACGCCACAAAAGACCACGCTGTGGGAACTTCGAGTATGCGCGCGACCGCTGCCGGGTCGAGAATCGAGACCCAACCGACACCGATTCCGATCGCGCGAGCGTGAAGCCACAGCGTATGAATGGCAAGTACGGTTGAGTACGCGAGCGTTTCCGGCATCGTCTGCCGTCCTAAGCCTCTGCCACGCGATGTTTGCGCGTCGACAAAAACTGCGAGGTGCACCGGTGCTTCACGCAGGCCGGCAAGTTTGAGCCCGACGTAGCGCTCGTGCTCTTCGCTCGCGTATCCGTGCGCTGCGTCCCGATTGCAGCGCTCGTATTCGGCGATGATAGCATCGCGCCGCCCGACGTCTTCAACGCGAACGAAACGCGACGGCTGACTGTAACCGACCGATGGCGCAAACGCCGTTACTTGCACCAGCTCGCGAAGAATATCTTCAGCGATCGGCTCGCGACGAAAGCGCCGGACATCTCTTCGCCACGCGAAGAGACGTTTCAGGTCCGCGCGAAACGCATCGTCGAATCTCACTTCGTCGAACCTCAAGGAGGAGCGCCGTTCCGTATTGCGCAGTTGGCTTCCTGTGAAACGTTTTGCGGCGCTGCTGCTGACGGTGACGCTGGCCTGGTTTCCAGGCGCCGTGCATGCCGGGCAGCCAGCCGGACGCATCGTATCACTCGTGCCGTCGTTGACGGAGGACCTCTTCGCTTTGGGTGTCGGTTCTCGAGTCGTCGCTGTATCGGAGTACAGCGATTATCCCGAAGCTGCGAAACGACTGCCTCGTGTTGGGTCGTCCACCAGCATCGATGCCGAACGTATTGTCGCGCTGCACCCCGATTTGGTCGTCGGAATAAGTTCGCAGGCCGCAGTGACGGCGCAGCTCACACGCTCGAACTTACGCGTCGTGCTCTTTCCCGACGACG
Source organism: Vulcanimicrobiaceae bacterium (assembly GCA_050733775.1). Lineage (GTDB taxonomy): Bacteria > Vulcanimicrobiota > Vulcanimicrobiia > Vulcanimicrobiales > Vulcanimicrobiaceae > JAFAMS01. The sequence continues at coordinate 11,454 of JBOHTT010000050.1, read as the reverse complement.
CGCTCAACGACATTTACAGGACGCTCGTCGAGCTGGGCGGACTGGTGGGGCGAACCCGCAAAGCCGTGGCGCTGGTCCGCAGCTTACGCGCTCAAACGGCATCGTTGCAGAAAACGGTTGACCGCTCGAAGCAACCCACCGTTTTCGTGGTGCTCGACATTGCGCCCATTTATACGATTGGACGTCGTTCCTATATCAACACCCTCATCAACCTGGCGGGTGGGCGCAACGCCGCCAACGTGGACGTCGCATACAGCCGTTACAGCGCGGAAACGCTCCTGATGCTTCAGCCGGACCTCCTCATCGTCGATCCGATGGTAAAGCTTCGTTCCGTCATCGATCGCGAGCCGTGGCGATCGCTGCACGCCGTCCAACGCGGCGAAATCGCCTACATACCGAATGCCGGCGTCTTGTTGAGTCCCGGCCCGCGATACAACGAAGGCCTGCGATGGCTGATCGCCGTCATCCGCCACGCCTCTCAGTAGACGGCGTTCGACATTCGGACAGGCCCGAAGCCGACGGCTAACCAAAAGTCCAGGGTCGCTCCGGTCTTCTGATACGAATGCCGGTGGCTGGGTTTTCGATCCAGAGGAGTATTGCATTGGCTCGTAAAGCGCGCGAGATCGTCGATCTCATAGCTGAAGAAAACATCAAGATGGTCGACCTCAAGTTCGTCGACGTTCCCGGAATCTGGCAGCACACCGGAATTCCGGCGGATCAAATGGACGAAAGCGCGCTCGCTGACGGAATCGGTTTCGACGGATCGAGCATCCGCGGATTTCAATCGATTCACGAATCCGACATGCTCCTCAAGCCCGATTTTTCGACGGCGCACGTCGATACGTTCCGCAGCGTGCCGACCCTATCGATGATCTGCGACGTCTTCGATCCAATCGCGCAATCATCGTACGATCGCGATCCTCGCTATATCGCGCGGCGCGCCGAAGCCTATCTGCAAAAAACCGGAATCGCCGATACGGCATATTTCGGGCCGGAAGCGGAATTCTTCATTCTCGATAACATCGTGTACGAGAACACACAAAACCGCGCGGGATACGAGATCGACTCCATCGAGGCGCATTGGAACAGTGGGAACGTCGACGGCCCGAATCTCGGCTACACCATCCGGCCGAAAGAAGGCTATTTCCCGGTCTCGCCCGCCGACAAGTACAGCGACCTGCGCGCGGAGATGGCCCTTACGCTCAAAGAGTGGGGCATCGACGTCGAGATGCAGCACCACGAGGTCGCAACCGGCGGTCAGGCCGAGATCGACATGCGCTTCGACAGCCTGCTGAACATGGCGGACAACTTGATGACGTATAAGTACGTGATCAAGAACGTCGCGGCCCAGCACGGCAAGTCCGTTACGTTCATGCCGAAACCGCTCTTCGGCGACAACGGTAGCGGCATGCACGTCCACCAATCGCTCTGGAAGGGCGGCAAACCGCTCTTTTATGACGCCAAAGGTTACGCCGAATGCTCGCAGATGATGCTGTGGTACATCGGCGGCTTGCTCACGCACATCAATGCGGTTCTCGCCTTTGCCGCGCCGACGACGAATTCGTACAAGCGGCTCGTCCCGCACTACGAGGCGCCGGTCAACGTCGCGTTTTCCGCGCGCAATCGTTCAGCCGCGATCCGAATTCCGATGTACTTTCAGGGCAACCCGAAGGCCAAGCGCCTCGAGTTCCGGCCTCCCGATCCAAGCTGCAATCCTTATTTGACCTTCGCCGCACTGCTGTGCGCCGGCATCGACGGCATCAAGCGCAAAATCGATCCGGTACGAGCCGGCTTCGGACCCCTCGACAAAAACATCTACGACCTGTCCGAAGCGGAAGCTGCAAAACTCAAAACGGTTCCGGGATCGCTGCAAGAAACGCTGGACGCGCTACGGGAAGATCAGACGTTTCTCACCGAGGGTGGCGTCTTCTCGAAGGACTTCATCGCAAACTACATCGCCTATCGCGAAGCCGAAGTCAAAGCGGTTTCGATCCGCCCGCACCCCTACGAGTTCGCGCTCTACTACGACTGTTAATTTTTGGCGGGATGGGCGTCGTCGGAGGCGACCCATCCGTAGCGGTTTCGCAGCGGGCCTGCGGTGAGCTTAATGCCGACGGCGTCGAAGGATTGGTCGACGTAGCGGCGTTTCACGGCGCCGGCGCGGCACATCGCGACGATCGCGCGCGTGCCTGGCGGGACGAGCGCGGCATGGCGCACGACGGTATCGACCGATCCATACCGGCCGGCAGCATACGCAATGAGATCGTCGCGGCTATCCCAAACAAAGACGTTTGGATCCGACGAGTTCGCGGCGAGGCGTACGCGTTGTCCGATTTCAACGACGCACGGCGCGGCCGCCGCGGGCAGCGGCAGCATTAAGACGATGAAAGCCGCCAGGGTTCGCACCACTCGCGCGGCAGTTCGCGCGCTCGGCAGAGACGCCTTTCCTGCGTGCCGAAGGACCGGTCCGTGCTTCGCAAGCTGGCTCGCCCTTTCGCTGCCGGAGTAACGGCCGCCGCAGCGCTGGCGCTGTGGAATCGCGGCCTGGCGGGGCAGCTGCCGATCAATCATCTTGCGGGAACGCCGCATCGCTGGCGCTGGCGCGACAGCGAGATCTTCGCCGTAGAATCGGGAAGCGGCAGCGCCGTGATCCTTCTGCACGCGCTGGAACCGGGCGGCTCATCGTACGAGTACCGCAAGCTGCTTCCACTCCTGTCAGCACATCATCACACAATCGCGTTCGACTTCCTCGGCTTCGGCCTCTCCGAAAAGCCGCGGAGCGATTATTCGTGCGACCTATTCGTCGAACAGACGTTGGCCGCACTCGACGAGTTCAAGCTCGATCGAGCAGTGCTCGTCGGGTCCGGTTTGGCGGGTTCGTATGCGATTCGGGCTGCCGCGCGCGCCGGAACGCGTGTGAGCGCGGTGGTGGGCATTCTGCCGAACTCGACCAGCGACATCGAAGCGCCGGCCGTCGCACGCGCGCTTCACGCCCCTCTCCTTGGGGAATCGTTCTATAACGCGCTAGTCGCAAGGCGAATGCTGTACAAACGGTTGGCGACAACGACGTATGCGGACGCCAAGAGCGCCACCAGCGAGGTGCTCGACGCCTATTACGCCGTCGCGCATCAGCCCGGCGCCCGTTACGTCGTCGCTGCGCTCGCAGGTGGGCGTCTCGACTGTGACGTGGCCAGGGATTTGCCCTTTGTCGAGGCGCCGCTGTTGCTCGTTTGGGGTAAACGCGCGAAGACCAACCCGGCGCGAAACGCTGCCGAATATGCCGAGCTCGCGAAACATGCTGAAGTGGCGTATTTCGTGCGGTCTGCGATGTTGCCCCACGACGAAGAGGCGCAGGCAGTCGCGGACCGTATCGAGCAATTCCTGGGGGCACGTCTCTGATGCAGCAGCAGAGTAAGTTCGATCCGTCGATATTCAAGAGCTACGACGTCCGCGGAATCTATCCGACGCAGTTTGGTGACGACATCGCTTATCGGATAGGACGGGCGTTCGTCGACCAATTCAAAATGAAGAACATCGTAATCGGCCGCGACATGCGCCCCTCCGGTCAGAGCTTGTACGAAGCCTTCGCGCAAGGCGCCACCGAAGGCGGGGCTGACGTCACGTACGTCGGTCTCGTTTCAACCGATGCCTTGTACTTCGCCGTGGGAAAGTATGGTTTTGACGGCGGCGTGATGATTACGGCCTCGCATAATCCTGCCGACTACAACGGCATGAAATTCACGCGTGAGGAGGCACAGGCGATATCGCTCGATCACGGCCTGGCGGCCGTACGGGACCGCGTCGCATCCGGCGACGTGCCGGCGGCGGTATCCCGGCGAGGACGCATTTCAACCAAGGACATCCTCGACGATTTTGCGCGTCACTGCATCTCCTTCATCAGCGATATCTCGAAGATCAAGCCGCTAAAAATCGCCATCGATGCGGGCAACGGCATGGCCGGCGAAACCATCCCGTATGTCTTCAAGTATCTGCCCTGTGAGGTGGTCCCGCTATATTTCGAGCTCGACGGAACGTTCCCGAACCATCCTGCCAGCCCCATCGAAGACGAAAACAAGATGGACTTGCGGCGCGCAGTTCTCCAAAATAAATGCGATCTCGGCGTCGCTTTCGACGGTGATGCCGACCGCATGTTCCTCGTTGACGAGCGCGGCGGCTTTCCAGGCGGCGATATGATCACCATGTTGTGTGCCATCAACACCCTCAAACGCTTTCCCGGCAGCAAGATTCTCTATAACCTCATCTGCAGCCGTAGCGTCCCCGAGCAAATTGCAGCACATGGCGGCCTTCCGGTCCGCTCTCCTGTCGGCCATTCAATCATCAAGCCGATTATGCGCGAGCAGAACATTCCGTTTGGCGGCGAGCATTCCGGGCACTTTTATTTTCGTGATAATTGGTACGCCGACTCCGGGATGATCGCGCTCATGCAGTGTCTGGAAATCTTCAGCGAAACGGGCGGCAAAGCGGTCAGCCAGGTCATCGGCCAATACGACACGCGCTTCCGCTCCGGTGAGATAAACACGCACGTAAACGACGGAGCCGCAAAGCTGAAAGAAATGGCATCGCATTATAGCGATGGGCAAATCGATTACCTTGACGGCGTTACCGTGCAGTATCCCGATTGGTGGCTCAACGTGCGGCCGTCAAATACCGAACCGCTCCTGCGCCTAAACGTCGAAGGCGACACGCAGGCACTGATGGAGCGGCACCGCGACGAAGCGCTCGCGTTGATCCGAAGGTAACGCGCGTTTGCGCCGAATACAACCTACGTGATCGACACGTATACGATCGGTCCTGTCCGCGTCGCGTTCGGCGATGGGACCGCCCGCGAGGTGCGCTTGCGCATCGAACGCGGGCGTGTCGCAGCGATTCTGGACCCGCGCGGTCCCAGCGATATCGACGTCGCACCGGAGATTACGCTTGCGCCGGGCATGATCGACGTCCACACCAACGGCGCGGAAGACTGCCTTTTCAATCGCGACCAGGGAACCGCCGTCGACGTCGCGACGCGTTACTACGCGAAGCAAGGCGTCACGGGTTTCGTCGCCGGCATCATTACCGCACCGTGGGAGTCAATGCTTCATGCGGCGAGCGAGCTCTGCGAAGCCGCCAACCAAATTGAGGAGCAAGGCGTGTCGGGCGCGCGTTGCCTCGGCATTCATTTCGAAGGCCCGTTCCTCAATCCGAAGTTCCGTCGCGTGCACCGCGGCGATTGGGTCACTCGGCCGACGCTCGAGCGCGCGCGAGAGATGCTCGACGCGTGTCACGGCGCTCTAGTGATGGTGACGCTCGCGCCCGAGATTGAAGGCGCCGAAGAAGTTGCGCGCTTTCTGTTCGATCAAGGCATCGTGTGCTCGGCGGGTCATACGGCAGCGAAATATCGCGAAGGCATGCTCGCCATCGGGCTCGGTTTTCGCACGCTTACGCACGCCTTCAACGCAATGCCGCCGCTGGATCACCGCGATCCGTCGCTGCTCGTGGCGTTCATGCAGGAACCGCGTACGACCGTGCAGCTGATTTGCGACGGCTACCACGTCGCGCCGCCGATGGTGGACATGCTGTATCGCACCGTCGGCGATCGTCTCGTGCTCGCAACCGACAACATGCCCCCGGTCGGCACGGGATATCGCATCGACGGCGGCGTCGTGCGCAGTGAGGACGGAACGATTGCGGGCAGCGCACTGCGGTGCGATCAAGCCGTGCGCAATCTGATGTCGTACGCCGATCTGCCGTTCGAGCGGGCGATCGTCAATGCCAGCGCATCACCGGCGCGATTGCTCGGGCTCGACCGCGAGCTCGGTCGCATCGCCGAAGGTTTGCGCGCCGATTTTGCACTGTGGGATGAAGATCTGCGCGTCGTTGCCACCGTCGTCGCGGGATTGCCGGTCTACGGCGCTTCACACTTACGCCAGCGCGGCGCAGCGCAGATCGGCGGCTAAAACACCCACCCGTCGGGCACCCACCGTAACGTGAGTCTCCTTGAAGGGGTTGCTGCAGCCGCAATCGTCGTCGTTGCAGCGATTGGCGCGTTCGGCGCAACGCTCGCCGGTTCGCACGTCGTCGCCGCGCCGGCGGCGCGAGATGCCGCGCTCGTCGCAGCTCGCAACGCCGCCGTCGACGCGCGCGCCGCATCCGCATACGATGCGAGCGCGGCGGCGGCGATCCTGTCCGCACCGGGCGTAAGCTGGACCGCCGGCAGCATCACGCTGCGCAGCTCGGTCGACGCACAAATGCTTTCGATCGTCGCGACGAGCGGTACGGAAAGCGCGGGCGTCAACTATCCCGTCGCACGCGAAGCGCTGCCGCAAGGCACGATCGTCGACATGTCGGGCAACGTTCTGTCGCGATAGTGCAGAAATGCTTGCGGCATCGCTCTTCTTCGTCGCTGTTATCGCGCTGGCCAGCGGCGTCGTTCTGGAAGGCAGTCTCGGCTTTGCTCGCGCCAGCGCAAAGCACGCCGCACAACATTATGCCGAGAGCGGCCTCGGGCAAGCGCGCGCCGCGCTCCTGCAAGATCTCGCCGCACAAATTGCATCGGGCGCGAGTTCGCTGACGCCGCCTCCCCCGATGGCAGCAACGCCGGCATGCGGCACGAGCTCGATGACGTGTCCTTTCACGGTAGCGGCAACGTTCGCATTTACCGGTCACGTGGCGGATTCCGCCTCGCCGAACGTCGACGCCACGGATCTCCAAACGCATCCGTCGATTTTGGAAGGCCGCGTTGCGGCAACGATCGTCGAAACCGTTCGTGCGCGCGGAGGCACGGCGCTCGCATCGAGGACGGAGTATCTGACCGTGCGCACCTTCGCGCTTCCGCCGTACGTTGCCGTCGACGGCGTGACGGATGCGGCGGGGGCGCGCGACGTGTCGTACGAAGCCGATGCCGGCGGCTGCGATCCGTCGACGCCGTCGGCTTGCGATGCGAATAATCGTTCCGCGCCGGCGTCCGCGCCGCCGGCGGGATCCATGACGTGGAACGACACGCGCATTCGCGCGCTGCGGCAGTGCATCGACGACGGAAGCGGCGTCTGCAGCACGCAACCGTACGTAAGCGCCGATCCCGCAAACATTGCTCCGCAAACGCCGTGGTTCAACGGCAACGCGCAAAACGGCGGCTGGACGCGTTGAACCTGATCGAGGTGCTCGCGGCGATCGGAATTGCGGTGACGCTTCTCGCAAGTCTTGGAAGCTTCACGCTGGCACGCAAACCGTACGCACTGCATGCCACCGTCGAATCGATGCGCGCATTCGTCGCCGATGCGCGCAGCGTTGGGGCCACGAGCGGTCAGGGCGCGACGATCGTGATTGCGCCGCGCGACGGCGGCTTCGTCGCGACGCTCTATCCGTACCGTCCGCTCGCCGGCGCCGATCTCTCGTCGCCGGCAGTGCGCACGCTGAGCGGCAACGCCGCGGTGACGGGTACGGCAATTTTCATCTCCAGCTCGGGCACGACATCGTCGTCTGCGACGTGGCTGCCGGCGAGCGGGACGCTTTCATCCGAGCCGGCGTGCACGAACGGCACGCAGCTGACAATCGGCGACGGGTTCGCCACCGAAACGCACGTGGTTCCGTGCGGGTCGGCTGAGCTGCAATGAGCTGAGAGGCACGCTCGGTCCCTCGCCGAATGAGCCGAGCCTACGCCATGACGCGAAGGAGCCTGCCGGCGCCGTCACGGCCTATCAAACGCCGCTCGTGCCGCCGATCATCGCCGACAACGTGCAAACGCTGACGGTTACGAGTAAAACATTTAGTAATGGCGGTACGATTCCGTTTCCGAACGTCTCCAGGGGCTGCGACGATGAGCACGACGTTCAAAGCCGGACCGGAATCCACCGGCGCAAAAGTCGCGTTCTTGATGGGCAAAGCCGGCAAGATTCTCGCGCGCGGCCAATACGTCGGCCTCTATGGCCGCCGGTAAGCTTTAGGCCGCGCCGCCCAAGTACGCCGCCTGAACCGCCTCGCTTGCAAGAAGCGCGTCGGCGCGGTCGGCGTGCGCAATTTGTCCGACCTCTAAGACGTAGCCACGCGACGCAATCTGCAGCGCTTGGCGAGCATTCTGCTCGATGAGCAAGATCGTGGTGCCGGTTTCGTTGATCTCGCGGATGATGCGGAAGATCGTCTGCACCAGGATCGGTGAAAGCCCGAGCGACGGCTCGTCGAGAAGCAGCAGGCGCGGGCGCGACATCAACGCGCGCGCGATCGCGAGCATCTGCTGCTCGCCGCCGGACAGGGTGCCGGCCTTCTGATCGATTCGCTCCTTCAGCCGCGGAAACGTGGCGAAGATGCGCTCGGCATCGGCGTCGATCTCTGCCTTGGATGTGCGCGTGAATGCGCCGAGATCCAGATTCTCACGCACCGTCATCCGCGCGAAAACGCGGCGTCCTTCCGGCGAATGGCTGAGGCCGTGCTTGACGATCCGATCCGGCGCGGTCGCGCAGCAATCGAGGCCGTCGAAGGCGATCTTGCCTTTGGAAGGCCGCAGCAATCCGCTGATCGCGCGTAACGTTGTCGTCTTGCCGGCGCCATTGGCGCCGATGAGCGTGACGATCTCGCCGGCGTCGACGTGCAGCGAGATCCCGCGCAAAGCACGGATGCGCCCATAGTTGGCTTCGACATCGTGCAATTCTAGCAGCGGCATCACGCAGGCTTTCCCAAGTACGCTTCGATGACGCGCTCGTTCGTGCGAATCGCCTCCGGTGGGCCCTCCGCGATCTTCTCTCCGTAATCGAGCACGGCGATGCGCTCGCTGATCTTCATGACGAGTCCCATATCGTGCTCGATCAAGAAAATCGTCACGCCGGTCTCGCGGATCCGACGAATGAGCCCGATGAGCTCTTCCTTCTCGATCGGGTTCATCCCGGCTGCCGGCTCGTCGAGCAACAGCAATTTGGGATCGCTCGCAAGCGCGCGAGCGATCTCGAGTCGCCGCTGCGCGCCGTACGGCAGATTGGTGGCAAAGGTATGGGCGTCACGCTCGAGGGCGCAGAACCGCAAAATCTCGTACGCGCGCTCTCGAACCAGTCGCTCTTCTGCAACAGCAAAAGGCGTACGAATAAGCGCATCGGCGAGCGTCGCACGCATGCGCGAGTGACGCCCGGTCATCACGTTGTCGACTGCCGACATGAACGCGAACAGACGAATATTTTGGAACGTTCGAGCGATCCCGAGCGAGGCGATGTCGCTCGTCCTTCGCCCTTGAATCGGCGCGCCGCCGAACTCTACAGCGCCGGCCGTCGGCCGATAGATGCCGGTGATGAGGTTGAAGACTGTCGACTTTCCCGCACCGTTCGGCCCGATCATCGCAACGATCGTACCGGCATCGATCGAAAAGTCGAGTTCTTTAACCGCGACCAGACCGCCGAAACGTTGCGTGAGGCCGCGGAGCGCGAGAATGCTCACTTGATCGCCTCCGTATACATGCTTTGCTCGTGCGCGGCGATCGTTTCATCCGTCTTTCCGGCGGTGAGCTCGGCGGCACGCTGCCGGCTCGGGAAGAGTCCCGCCGGACGGAACAGCATGATGCAGACTAGGATGAGTCCGTACATCAGGAACCGGAAGTTCGAGAAGTCAACTTGGGCGAAACCAAGATCGTGCGCAAAGAGCGTCGCTTGCGGCAAGATGAATCGCTCAAGCGACGAGAGCAAGAAGCTGCCGGCGATCACACCGTAAATGTTTCCCATCCCGCCGAGCACGAGCATCGAGAGCACGAAGATGCTCACGTTGAATTGAAACGAATCCGGCGAGACGAGATTCAATTTGGACGCGTACGCCACTCCCGCGAGCCCGCTGAATGAGGCGCCGAGCGCAAACGCGGAAAGCTTGGCTTTGGTCGTGTTGATTCCCATGTGCGCGGCGGCGAGCTCGTCTTCGCGAATCGCCATCCACGAGCGGCCCAGCCGGCTGTCTTGCAAATTGTGAACGATTACGATTGCGAGCGCAACCAAGGCCAAGCCGACGAAATAATACGGCAGCGTCTGCAGCCCAAAGCGATAGTTGAAGAACACAGGTTGATCGAGAGCCGAGATTCCGTTGGGACCGTTCGTCCATTGCGAGAGATTGAGGAACGTCTGCGGCACGATCTCGCCAAAACCGAGGGTGACGATTGCAAGATAATCACCTCGCAGCCGAAGCGTCGGCGCGCCCAATAAGATGCCGAAGATTCCGGCGATCATCGATGCGACGAAAAGCATCACCCAGAAGGGTATGTGGATGTTGAATTGTCCGCTCGCCAGCATTGCGTATGCGTAGCTGCCGATTGCAAAGAACGCAGCGTACCCTAAGTCGAGCAGGCCCGCGAATCCGACCACGATATTCAGGCCAAGCGCCAGCAAGATAAAGGTTGCCGCGTCGGCCAGGAAATTGAGGTGCGCCGCGTTGCGATCGAATAGTGGGACGAATGCACAAAGCGCGACGACGACGATACCTTTGAGGCGCGGATCAAGCGCTACCCAGAGTTTACGCATTAGACCTTCGTAGGGAGCGCTTCGCCGAGTAGGCCGGAAGGACGGAAGATCAGTACCAGGACGAGCAGCGAGAAGACGATGACGTTCGTCCACTGGTCCGAAATGTATTGCGCGCCGAACGCCTCAACGAGTCCGATGACGAATCCTCCCAGCATCGCTCCCGCGAGATTGCCGATTCCGCCCAGCACGGCCGCGGTAAACGCTTTGAGTCCCGCGTTAAATCCGTTGAAGAACCACGTCGTCCCGTAGTAAACGCCGGACACCAACCCGGCGGAGCCTGCAAGCGCGCCGGCGATGAGAAACGTCAGCGCAATCGTCATGTTGATGTCGATGCCCATGAGCTGGGCAGCGTCCCGGTCTTGCGCCGTTGCGCGCATTGCCTTCCCGAGCTTCGTCCGGTAGATGAACAAGTTGAGCCCGGTCATCATAACGATGGCCAGGACGACGACGAACATTTGCTTGAGCTGAATGGTCACGCCACCGATTGTAAAGTTGTAATCGGGCACGAACACCGGATACGGTATGGGTGACGGCCCCTGCCAGAGCAGCATGATGTTTTCAAGGATGAACGAGACGCCGATCGCGGTAATGAGCGGGGCCAGGCGAGGAGCGTTGCGTAACGGCCGGTAGGCGAACCGCTCGATGAGCACGTTCGTCACGCCGCAGAGCACCATCGACGCGACAATCGCGCCTATGAGCGCAAAAACCAGAGGCCCGCCATGGAGCTCGCCCGCGACTCCGAACGCCGTCAGGATCGCGAGTGTGTAGAACGAGCCGAGCGTGTATACGTCACCGTGCGCGAAATTGATTAACTCGATGATTCCATAAACCATCGTGTAGCCGAGCGCGATGAGGGCGTAAATACCGCCCAGCGAAAGCCCGTTGACGAGCTGCTGCAAAAAGAGTTCCACGAGTTCGGAACCTCTAAGGAGCCGCTGAAGAACCCGCTGCACCGATCGCAACGGCAGTTTTG
>JBOHTT010000049.1:0-3659 GCA_050733775.1 Vulcanimicrobiaceae bacterium | reverse complement strand
ATCCATGGCTCCGCGAAGCATTCACACGCCCGCTCTGGAAACGTCACCGCTCCTCGCCCTTAAGCACGATCGAATAAGTCTTCAGTAAGAGCGCGGGCACAACGACGTTCCGAGCAGGAGCGCGTCGACGAGGAGCGGGGCCATGGATGGCCAGGAGCGACGAGCGCCAAGCAGCAGCGACAATTTCCTGGAGGGAAATTTTCGTAGCGGTCCGGCGAGGAATGTCGTTGTGCCCGCGCTCGCACTACCTTCGATCGAGTCTGACGTCGAGAAACGCTTCGAACGTGCGGGACCAGGGGAGCGTGATGGTCAGGCCCGCGTCGCGGTAGTTCGGGAAGATCGACGAGAGCAAGTCGACCGCGTGCGGCCATAGCAGCGCACGATTTTCGTCGGAGACGCGCTGCGCGTCGGCGGGTAAGAGGAACGTCGTCGCGACGTGCTGCGCGTGCAGCTCGTCGTTCAGTTGTGGGCGCACGTAGTCGTGAAAGGCGTAATCGTCGGCATAGCGGTCGAGCAAGAATTCCGCGAGCGCCGTCGGATTGAACGTCCCGAGCCGCTTGCCGACGGCGACGGCAATCGCCGTCGGAACCGCGGTGCCGACGGAATTCGCGGTGGTATTCCACGACGCGAATCCGGCGAGCTTCCCGGCGTAATTGCGGGCGATCATCTGCTGCACGAGCTCGCGCTGTTCGTCGAGCGGCGCGCCGAAGAACGTCAGATCGACGACAGACACCAACTTGCCGCGCGATAGCGCGGCCCCGATCGCGTCGAGGAACGCCGTTTCCTGCGCGACGCTCGTCCCGCGCACGCGCACGAACAAATCGATGTCGCCATCGCTCGGGACTTCGGCTGCGCCGCACGACGCGATGATGTCGTCGATGATATTGCCCCAGGGCGCGAACTCGATGTTGTCCGTCATGTTCGAGCCGCCCGGTTGCGACCACGTGACGCTAATGCGCGGCGTCCAGCCGGCGCGATGCGTGAACGCGGCGGCTTCCATAATCATCGCCAGCTCGTCTGCGCCCGGTTCGACGGACGTTCGTTGCATGAGGCCCCAGCCCCAATGCGTGCGGGCGGTCATCAGCGAGGCAATGTCGGGGATATCCAGGCCCTGCTGGCCGGCATCGTCCTGACCCAAAACGAAGCGATCGAAGCCACCTTCTGCAGTCAAACGAAGCGCGAGAAGATCGACGTCCAAGTTGCGCCGTCGCGCTGAGAGATATTCATCGAGCAGCGGCCCCAAACGCGCTGCAATGCGCTGCGCCTTTGCAATATCGTCCGGTTTCTGGAGCGGATACGGGAGATTTGCGTACTCCTGAATCAGCGTCGTGTCGTCTCCTGCGGCGAAAAACGACGCGGCATCGCCGATCTTCGGTACGCCCGTCGGCGCGAGACGCATAATCGTTCCGAAGCCAAAGAACACCGCGTTCGGCCGTACGGCGCGCAGCGCCGTCGTGTCGCGCAAGCGTGACGAGCCGATTGCGGTCGGGAGCCCCGGGACCCTCGATGCAACGAGTCCGCCGTACACCATCATGTCACTGGAAAGCACGAACGCGTCCGCGTCTCTCGTTTGGTCCGATTGCAGCCAGCGATAGATCGCGTGCGGATCGCCGGCTTGCAGATAATGCCCGAGCAATGGTAGCGGCGGCTCGAGCACGGGGATGCCCGCAATGGATCCCAACATGATCGGCAATTGCTGTGTCACGGGACGGTCGTCCAGGGGCACGATAACGATGGGTCGCGAAGCCGCGGCGGCGGCGGTCGTGAGCGGGACCAATGATATCAGCGCGAGAACGGCGGCGCGACGTATCGAGAACACCTTTTGAACTACAATTTGCAAACGAGCGCTCCTCTCGCGCATCTCTGGCTGCCGTTCACGCAAATGGCAGCCTTTAACCCGGCCGAACGTACATTCGTTCGCGCCGAAGGCCGCACGCTCATCGACGCACGCGGCCGCCACGTGTTCGACGCGATCTCGTCCGTGTGGACGACGATCCACGGTCACTGCCATCCTCATATCGTCGGCGCGATCTCGCGCCAAGCGGCGATGCTCGATCATGCGACGGCGCTCGGCGCAGCGAATCCGCCCGCCATTGCGCTCGCCGAGCGACTTTCGGCGCTGACGGGTCTGGAGCGCGTCTTCTTTTCGAGCGACGGCGCAAGCGCCGTCGAGGTTGCGCTGAAGATCGCACTGCAGTATTGGCAGAACGCGGGAAAGCCAGAGCGCCGGCGTTTCGTTCGATTGTCGCACGCATATCACGGCGATACGATCGGCGCGATGAGCGTGTCGGACATCGCACTCTTCAAGCAGCGATTCTCTCCGGTTCTGTTCGAGAGCGTTCCATACGCTGCGGCGGCAGACGCTCTTGCAGACGATGACGTCGCCGCCGTTATCGTCGAGCCTACCGTCCAGGCTGCAGCCGGCATGCGGATCGTGCCGCCTTCGGATTACGAGCCGCTGCGTTTTCACGGCGCCCATGGTTCATCGCGTCCGTTGCTCATCGTCGACGAAATCGCAACCGGCTTCGGCAGGACGGGAGCGATGTTCGCGTTCGCGGCCTTGGATTTGCAGCCGGACGTGTTGTGCCTTGGGAAGGGGCTTACGGGTGGAACGCTCGCGCTATCGGCAACGCTCGCGTCGGACCGTGTCTACGACGCCTTTCTTGGGGACTTTGCGTCCGCACGGCATCTCTTTCACGGTCATTCGTTCGCGGCAAACCCGATTGCATCCGCGGCCGCACTCGCATCGCTGGAGCTCTTCGACCGCGAGCACACCCTTTCCAACGCCGTAGGGCTCTCGCAAGAGCTCGAGCAGCTTCTGCTGCCGCTCGCGTCGCACCGCGCAGTTCGCGAAATTCGCCGTGCGGGTTTGATGTGCGCGATCGAGCTCGACATTCAGGCGCTGGCACTGCCTGACGAACCCACTCGCGCGTGGACGGTAGCGAACCGGTTATACGAGCGCGGGCATTTTACGCGACCGCTCGGCGATGCGATTCAGCTCGTGCCGCCGCTCGCATCGAGCGTCCAAGAACTAACGTCTTTTTGCGCGTCGTTGCACGCCGTGCTCGACGAGGTGACGCGATGAGCTATTTGAAGCGCATCGAGCAACGGCTCCAAACTTTGGAACGCGAAGGTTTACGCCGCACGGTGCGCGAGCAGAGCGATTTCGCGCGCGGCGAGCTGCTCGACTTCTCGTCCAACGACTATCTCGGCCTCTCGACGCATCCGGATGTTGTGAGCGCGCTCCATCGCGCGACGCGAGTCGGCTCGGGCGGCGCGCGGCTGTTAGCGGGTGCGTTCGCAGAGCACGCCCAGCTCGAGAACGAGCTCGCCGCGTTCACCGGTCGCGAACGCGCGCTGCTCTTCAGCTCCGGTTATCATGCAGCGCTCGGGGCGATCGGCGCACTCGCGACTGCCGTCGAAGCATGCTGGTCCGACCGGCTCAACCACGCATCGCTCATCGACGGGGTCCGCTCGACGCGACTGACTCGTCACCTGTATCCGCACCGGCAATTTCCGCAGCAGGGCCGAGGGCATGAGCCCGCACTCGTCGTCACCGAATCGCTCTTCGGCGTCGACGGCGACGTCGCCGATCTTTGCGGCATCGTCGCCTCGCTCGGCTCTGGCGACGTTTTGTTCGTCGACGAAGCGCACGCACT
>JBOHTT010000048.1:0-2036 GCA_050733775.1 Vulcanimicrobiaceae bacterium | reverse complement strand
TCGTGCTGATTCGGACGCTCAAAAAGGACGGCGTTGCGTTCGTCTACATCTCGCATCGCCTTGAAGAGCTGCCGCAAATCGCCGATCGCGTGACTGTGCTTCGCGACGGCCGCTCGATCGAAACCGGAACGCTTGCCGACATGCCGCGGGAGAAGATGGTGAGCCTAATGGTCGGGCGGACGCTCGACACGCATTTCCCCGATCTGCCGCCCGTCGCGCAAGACGCACCCATAGTGTTGGACGTGCGCGATCTGAAGAGCGGGCTCGTGCACGACGTCAGCTTCAACGTGCGCGCCGGTGAGATCGTTGGATTGGCCGGGCTCGTCGGCGCGGGTCGGACCGAAATCGTGCGCGCAATTGCCGGCGCCGACTCGCCGCAGGGCGGCGAAGTCGTGGTGGACGGCCTGCGCAAGCACATCGTCTCGCCGTCGACCGGGATCGCGGCCGGGATCGCGCTCATCACCGAGGATCGCAAGGCGCAAGGCCTCGTGCTCGGTATGAGCGTTCGCGAGAACGTGACGCTGGCACATCTCGCCGATTTTGTCGGAAAAGATCGGCTCGTCGATCGCAAGCGCGAAACCGACACGACGAATAGAATGATCGCGGAGTTGCGCATCCGCACGCCCTCCACCGAGCAGATCGTTCGCAATCTTTCCGGCGGCACGCAGCAGAAGGTCGTGCTTGCGAAATGGCTGATCGGCGTCGCGAAGATTTTTCTTTTCGACGAACCGACTCGCGGCATCGACATCGGTGCGAAAGCGGAAATCTACGGGCTCATGGTCGAGCTGATCCGTCGGGGTGCGGCGATCGTTATGGTCTCGAGCGAATTGCCGGAGGTTCTTGGAATGTCGCATCGCGTCTTCGTCGTCCGCGACGGCAAGTTGCAGGCTGAATTCAGCCACGCCGACGTGACGCCCGACAAGGTGATCGCGGTCGCGACGGGGACGGCAGCGTAATGGCACACGTCGACGTCGAAGCGAAACTTACGACACAAGCCACCGAAGCCATCGCCGCTTCCCGGCGTATGGGCCTGCTGCGGACGCTCGTCGCGATCGGCGCGCTTGCCGCCGTTATCTATATCGTGAATGGGCTTTCGCTCGGCGCGTTTCTGACGCCGGTCAACATCACAAACGTCCTGCGGCAGATCACCTACAACACGATTCTCGCCGTCGGGCAAACGTTCGTCATCATTACTGCCGGCATCGATCTCTCGGTGGGATCGCTCGTCGGGTTGGCGGGTGTCGTTTGTGCGATATTCGCCAACGGCACGGGCCTCCACGGGCCCGCGTTGCTCGCGGGGACGATCTTCATAGCGATCGTCCTCGGCGGGATTGCGGGATTCGTCAACGCGTTGCCGGTCGTGCGTCTTGGACTGCCGCCGTTCATCACGACGCTGGCGATGATGCAGATCGCTCGCGGCATCGCTTTCATTCTTTCGCACGGGCGTCCGGTGCCGCTGAGCGACGCGGCCTCCGCCGCCTTCACGAATACCGGCATCGGGTACGTCTTCAGCGGACTGTTTGCGCCGTTGCATATGCCCGGCATTCCGATTGCGGTCATCTGGATGGCGGTTATCGTCGTCATCTTCGCAATCGTGCTCGCACGCACGCGCTTCGGCCGCTACGTCTACGCCATCGGCGGCAACGAAGAGGCGGCGCGCCTGGCCGGCGTCTCGGTCGGCACCGTCAAGACGATGGTCTACGTCATCAGCGGCGCGCTTGCGGCCATCGGCGGTCTGCTGCTGATGGCGCGTTTCAGCTCCGGATCGCCTCAAACCGGGGTCGGCTTCGAGCTCAACGCGATCGCGGCGGTCGTGGTCGGCGGCACGAGTTTGATGGGTGGCCGTGGAACTATCGTAGGAACCTTCTTTGGCGCCCTGCTCATCGGTGTGCTCAACAACGTCATGGATCTCATCGGCATCGAATCGTACACGCAGCAAATTGTCCTCGGCGCGGTCATCGTGATCGCGGTGATCGTCGACGAGCTGCGCAAGCGGTACCTGGCGCGCAAATGAAACGGGCCGCAGCACTCTGTGC
>JBOHTT010000047.1:0-5921 GCA_050733775.1 Vulcanimicrobiaceae bacterium | reverse complement strand
TTTTCAGGCGTACTTTACGCGGGAAAGCCCGGCAATGATCAACACGCAAACCACGTATCCCGAAGGTTATAACCTTAGCGGCCCCGGCGGAACGTACATGTTCCTCGTCGTCCCCAATCAACTCGGGTACAGTCAAAACGGTTATCCTGGTCCCGGCGGATCGGGCACGTCGACGTTATCGTTCAGTGCCGGCTCGTCGCCGCTGTCGAGCGTGTATCTCGGCACGAAAGCGTTGATCGGAACGGTCTACGTCTCCGCGTACAACGGCACGCTGTACAACAGCTCGGGACAAATCATCGGCGGCGGCACGATACCGGCGCCCGCGTTCATCTACGACGATGCGCTCAACGCCGTCACGTTCGCGCCTGCGCCGCTTCCGGCGGGCTCGACGGTTTCAATTACGTTCCTGGCGCTCAACGCGCAAAACTATACGCTTCCGCAGCGCTTTCATGTGGGCGGTCGCGTCAACGAGAAGATCCGCGGCATTCCCGGAGCGGAGATCGGCGCGTCGTACAGCCGCATTTGGGATATTAACGACCAGCAGTGCTCGAGCAATGCGAATCTGGCAGCATTGTGTTTGGCGCAGACAGGCTCGCCGTCCGGCTATGGCCTCGTGAGCGACACCGTCTTCGGTCTCGACGCGCAGCTTCCGATAACGCTAGGTCCCTCGCTGCAACCGATCCTGTTCGGCGAAATCGCCAACAGCAAATACTCGCCGGACTACGTCAACGTCGCGCCGGTCAGCGACAATGCCTGGGTTGCCGGCGTCAACGTCGCGCTCGGACGCGCCAATGCATCGGTTCAGTATCAAAGCGTCGGCGTCGATTTCATCTCCGGCGCGCCGTTCCGGTATTACGGCAACGCTCCGGCGACCTTCGCATATTGGAAACTGCCCTTCTTCCCGGCATTTTACGGCTTCGCGAACACGATCGCGCTGAACAAACAATTCGACGCGCAATTCGCGGGTACGGCCGTCGCGTCGACGACTGCCGCGAACGCCGCGCTTTCATACATCACGCCGATGTTCAACCCGTTCATCGCGGGTGGTCCGCAGTGGTTCTCGAGCTATACGCCCAACACGCAAGGCGCGACCGGCAGCATAAACTTTCCATTACGCGTCGGCGGACTCAGTCTCGCGGGCCGGGTAGCCGCCGCGCACTTGAGCGAGATCAATCCTGACTCCGTCGCTGCGATGCAATACGGCAGCGCGTACCAGTCATCCGTGAAGGAAACGTTCGATCGGCTCGAAGGCGCGGTGAATTTTTCGGTGCCGATGTTCGGACAGAGCATGGCGGTCGGCGCGGGATTGGCGTGGGACCGTTTGTTGCGCAACGATCCCACCTCATACCAATACTATCCCTTCAATCCGGTAACCGGCGGCAACGACCCGACCTCGGTGAATAACGCAGTTACGGCGTTCCCCGCGGGTTCCGGCGCAGGACCGTATTTCCAAGGCAGCCAGATCAGCTGGCAGCCGAACTACATCAACGTGCGGCACTGGACGACAAATCTGACTGCATCGCTACCGGTCGCGAAGCACCTGACGCTCGGCGCGCTCTACAATCAGCAGAACTTTGGCGGAAACTACCAGCTCGCGAATCAAAACATGTCGGAGACGAAAACGTTTACGCAAGGGTCTTTAACCTATACGATTCCGAATACGCCCAGCACGCTGACGTTTTTCTTCCGGAACATGCGCTACACGGACACCGTCGCGCCGTCGTACAATTTCAACGAAAATCGCGAGGATGTCATCTACGCGATAAGATTCTGACAAGCCAATAAGCCTGAACTTGAGAGTCGCTATTGACGCGCAGCAGACCGTCGGGACGGCGACGGGAATCGGCGCGTATTGCCGCGGTCTTCTCGCAGCGCTGCCGCAGGCCGGTATCGATGCGATCGCGCTCAAAGCAACGGGATTCGATCCATGGCGGTTCGATCGCCGCGTCATCTGGGATCAAGTCTTGCTGCCGCTGCAGGCAGCGCGAAGCGGCGCGCGGCTGTTGCATTGCACCAGCGCCTCGGTTCCGCTGGCCTCACCGCTTCCGGTCGTCGCAACGATTCACGACGTCGCGTGGCTGCGAGGCGCGCAGGCGCACGCGCCGTCGTACGCGCGCTGGTATTTCGGCGCGTTTTCCGCCAAGCGATGGAAAGGCGTTAGGTGCGTCATCGTGGATTCCGCCTTTACGCGAAGCGAGCTGCTGTCGTGCGTCGACGTGGACCCCCAACGGGTGAGCGTCGTCCATCCCGGCGTCGACGAATCGTTTGCGCGCGTGGTTCGCGCTCCGTCGCCGGCAAAGACGATTTTGTGTGTCGGTACGGTCGAGCGACGCAAAAACGCAGCGGTTGTGATCGAGGCGCTACCATCGCTCAAAGAGGTGCGCTTATTGTGCGCCGGCCCGCCGACGCCGTATCAGGCGGAGTGCGAGCAGGTCGCACGGCGTCTGGGCGTCGCCGACCGCGTGGAATTTCTGGGCTACGTCGAGCCGCAGCATTTGCTCGACCTTTACGCGTCGTGCACGCTGGCCGTAGCCCCCTCGCACTATGAAGGGTTCGGCTACGCTGCCGCACAGGCGCTTTGCGCCGGTGTGCCGCTCTTGGCGTCGCGTTCGTCGTCGCTCGTTGAAGTCGTCGCCGACGACGGGGCTTTGCTCGATCCGGGCGACGCGGTCGCCTGGTCGCGAGCCATCGCAACGGTGCTCGATATGCCGCAGCATTTCGAGGTTGCAGCCGCCGAGCGGCGGGAAGCGGCGTGCGTCCGCTTTTCCTGGGCGACCGCCGCCCGCGCCACGGCCGGAATCTATCGGGACGCGCTTTAAAGGACGAGGACTGCAATGAAACCTCGCGCTATACTCGTCTGATGAGCCAGCGGATCCGGGGTATCGATCCCGAAGGCGCAGACACGTACGCAAAATCAGTCTTTGAGGCGCAAACGCGCAAATGGGGCGCGCCGCTGATCAATAATCTCGTCTATGCGCGGCGTCCCACGATTTTTCGCGCCGTGCGCGGGATGTTTAGCGCGATCGATAGTTCCGGTCTCATCTCACCGGCGCTGCGCGCACTTCTGAACCGGCGCGTCGCCGCGCACAATCGTTGTGCTTTTTGACAGGATATCAATGCTGCGGTCGGCAGCGAGCTCGAAATCGCGCGCGAAAAATTGGTCGCTGTGGTTGAGTCGCCGCTTCCGGAAGTCTTCGATGAAGCCGAGCGGGCAGCGCTGGAGTACGCGGATCGCATGACGCTGTCAGATCGCGATGTCGACGATGCGTTCTTCGAGCGGCTGCGCAAGCACTTCGACGACGATGCCATCGTCGAGCTAACCGAGACGATCGCATGGGAAAACGCATCGAGCAAATTCAATCGTGCGCTGCGTATTCCGTCACAGGGTTTATGGAAACAGCAGTAGGCACGCAGCTGGCCTCTCTCGCGAAGATCTGGACGTATCCCGTCAAGAGTTTGCGTCCGATTGCGAGCGATGAAGCGATGGTCGTGGCGGACGGTCTCGCCGGCGATCGTCGGGCCGCACTTTACGTCGCATCGCCGGAGCACGCGCGCACGGGCAACACGTATCGCGGCAAGGACGACAATAGACTCCACCTCATCGACAATCCCGACGAGGCGCTGCAAGCGGCCGAAGAACGTGGCGTCGAGCTGGAAGTCCGCGCGGGCGAACGGTACTTCGACGCCGGGCCCGTATCGCTGATCCTGGATTGCTGGATCGCAGAAGTCGAACGCGGCTTGGGTCGCCGTCTCGACCCTTTGCGGTGGCGGCCGAACCTCTTCGCATCCGCGATGCGGCAAGTTTCAGAACAGGATCTCGTCGGCAAGCGCGTGAGGCTCGGCACGACGGTTCTGCTCGTGACGAATCCGACGGGCCGTTGCGTGACGACGACGTACGACCAAGCCACGGGCGAAAGCGATGGAACGGTCTTGCGCTACGTCGCGCTCGAGCGCGACAACACGATGGGCGTGTATTGCGACGTCGATGAGCCGGGTGTCGTGCGCGTCGGCGATATTTTGACTCTTTGCTGACGCCCGCACTGAGCGAGCCCTCGGCTCGGGGCTGAAGAGCCAAGGCCTCTTCGACGACGACGCTCCCGGGTAGGCGCGCGATGGAGGTACGCAATCGTTCGCATTACCTCGAGTGCGATTTGCGGAACCGATTTGCACTTCGTGCGCGGCACGATGGGTCCGATGAAATCGGGCACGATCCTCGGCCACGAGGCTGTCGGCGTTATCGAAGAAGTTGGCCACGAAGTTCGCAATCTGCGTCCGGGCGATCGCGTCGTCGTGCCCTCGACGATTGCGTGCGGGAATTGCTCGTATTGCCGCGCCGGATACTACTCGAAATGCGATAAGGCGAATCCGAAGGGTCTACAGGGAGTTCGATCGCCGTTCTGAGGGATGGCTCAAAGTCGAGCTCAAGCCGACGGTGACGACGGTGAGCGGTGAGGGTCAGACGAGCGGACGGCGTCCCTCAACGGCGCGAGCCAACGTCACTTCATCGGCGTAATCGAGATCGCCACCGATCGGCAATCCGTACGCGAGTCGCGTAACATTGGTGCCGAGCGGCGTGAGCAGTCGCGAGAGGTAGATCGCGGTCGCTTCGCCCTCGGCATTCGGATTGGTCGCGATGACGACTTCGGTAGGATTCGTGCTGCCGACGCGCTCGACCAATTGCTTGACGCGCAGCTGCGCGGGCCCGATGCCGTCCATCGGTGAGATGAGGCCGCCCAGCACGTGGTAGCGGCCACGATATGCGCTCGTGCGCTCGAGCGCATACACGTCCTTTGCTTCCGCCACGACGCACAGCAGCGTAGCGTCGCGCTCGCCGTCGCTGCAGATTGCGCACGGGTCGTCTTCCGTGATCGCGAAGCAAATCGAGCACAACCGCACGCGATCCTTGAGCGCGAGAATCGCCTCCGCTAAGCTCTGCGCGTCCGTGCGGGGCCGGTTGAGCAAGTGGAAGACGAGACGCGCGGCGGTTTTTTGTCCGACCGTTGGCAATTTGCTGAACTCATTGATCAGCACTTGAACCGGACCTACAACGCCGTTTTTTCCGATTGCGGCCTCCGGCTACATCAACCCCGGGATGCGCAAGCCTCCCGTAAGCGCGCCCATCTTTTTGCCGGACAGCTCTTGGACTTTGGCGACGGCATCGTTGACCGCAACGACGAGCAGATCTTCCAACGTCTCCGCATCCTCAGGATCGATCGCTTCTTTCTTTATCCGGACCGACTTCGCGCGGTATTCGCCGGTCATCTCGACCATGACGGCATCGCCGCCGGCGGTTCCGGTAACCGTCGTGTTCGCAAGCTCTTCTTGCGCCTTCGCCATCTGCTCTTGCATCTTGCGAACCTGCGCCAGCATCTGTGCCTGATTCATGATTAACTCAGTTTCTTGACTGCGTAGCCCAATAAATCCGCTGCGTCACCGTCGCCGCTCGGCTCTTGCGATTCGTCCTTGGCGACGACCGTCTTTATCGCAAGCTTTTGCTCGGCCGTATCGGCGAGCGCCTGGCCGACGATGCCCATTGCGTCGCCCAGCATGCGCCGCGTCGTCTCGTCGGGGACCGCGATGGTCAGCGTGTCGCCGTCGAAATCCACGAGCCGCGCACGAGCGAGATGACCCGAGAGGGACGGCTTCTTCTCGCGGACGCGATCGACGATCGCCGGCCAATGATGCTCCAGCTTTTGCAGCGTCAGCTTTCCGGGCGGCGCGGGCGGCGGGGGCGGCGCTGCGGGGCGCATCGCGCGCGCCGACGTGAGCGCGGGCTTGGACGCGGGCGCGGCCGCTTTTGCCGGCGGCGCCGGCGAAGCAGCGGGGACGGCCTTCGGCGGCTCGTGCTGTTCGAGCGCCGCCACGCGGGCGGCGAGGGCATCGAGCGTTGGATCTTCGCCTTGCAGCATATAGCGCAGAAC
>JBOHTT010000046.1:0-3889 GCA_050733775.1 Vulcanimicrobiaceae bacterium | reverse complement strand
GACCGGACCATTTTCGCGCGTTCATGCACTATCACGACGTGCTGATGCGTGCACCCGGAGGGCTCTCCCGAGCCGAGCGCGAGGCGATCGTCGTCGCCGTGTCGAGCGAAAACCGATGCCAATACTGCATGACCGCACACGGCGCAGCGCTGCGCGTCATCGGTAAAGATCCCGCGCTCGCCGAGCAGATCGCAAACAATTGGCGCACGGCCGATCTTCCACAACGCCTGCGACAGATTTTGGCCTTTGCGTCGCGCGTCAACGAACCGGCCTTCGCCGCAACCGACGAGGAGATCGAAGCCATGCAGGCGGCCGGTTTCTCCGACGACGATATTTGGGATATCGCCGCGATCGCCGCGTTTTTCGGTTTTTCGAATCGTATGGCCGGGGTCATGGACATGCGCCCCAACGCCGAGTTCTATGAAATGGGCCGGTCCACAAAAACCTGAAGAAAGTATGAAGGGCCGTTCCCAGGAGTAGTGGTCTGACCTGCGAACCTCCCGGCCCATGAAGCACGCATTCGTCCTTGCCGCGATAGTGTCGCTGTGCGCACTTCCGGCAATCAGTCTGGCCCAAGGCTCGATGATGTCCGCGGGTAACACGGTAACGGTCGACCTCAAACCCCAGAACAATTCGGGCGAATCCGGTACCGCAACGCTCACGCAAAAAGGCGATGACATCCTCGTCACGGTCAAAATGACCAAGCCCACGTCCGCAAATCAGCCGATTCACATTCATCCCGGGCAGTGCGGCCCAAGCCTCAATCCGAAACCGAAGTATCCGCTCAAGAACGTCATGGACGGCGCGTCGACCACGACGCTACCGAACATGAAGTTGTCGGATATCGAAACGGGCGACTTCGCCATCAACGTCCATAAATCGACGGACGAAGTTGGAACCTACGTCGCCTGCGGCGACATCCCCAAGAAGATGTAGCCTCTCTACTCTTTCGTCATAATTGCGGCGGCAAATGTCGATGCGTCGACGTTGCCGCCGCTTATTATTGCGCCGACGCGGCGTCCGCGCGTCGCGACCTTGCCGGAAAGTATCGCCGCCAAGCCGGCAGCACCGCTCGGTTCGATGACGATCTTGAGCCGCTCGAACGCAAAGCGCATGGCAGAACGAAGCTCGTCGTCACTGACGGTAACGACACCCGCGCCGAGCTGGCGGAAAATCTCGAACGTCAACACGCCCGGTGCGGTCGTTTGCAAGCCGTCGGCAATCGTCGCCGGAAGACCGATTGTGACGCGCTCGCCGCGCGTCCAGGATTGCTTCCAATCGTCGCCGGCCTTCGGCTCGACGGCCCAGATCTCGATGCCGGGCGACAATCGCATCGCAGCAACACTGCATCCCGAGAGCAAGCCACCGCCGCCGGTCGGCACGACGAGCGCATCGAGCGGACCGGTTTCTTCGAAAAGCTCGAGTCCCGCAGTCCCCTGCCCCGCGATGATGCGCGGATCGTCGAAGGGCGGAACGACCGCCGCGCCGTGCTCCTTCGCGATCCCCTGCGCAATAGCAACGCGATCTTCGCGCGCGCGATCGTAGATGACGACGTGAGCTCCGTAGCCGCGCGTCGCCTCGAGCTTCGCCTTCGGCGCATCCGACGGCATGACGATCGTCGCCGGAACGCCGAGCAATTTCGCCGCCAGCGCGACGCCTTGCGCGTGGTTGCCGCTCGAGTACGCGACGACGCCGCGTTCTTTCTCGCTATCGGTTAATTGCGCGAGGCGGTTATACGCGCCCCGAAACTTGAACGCGCCCATTCGCTGGAAATTCTCGGCCTTGATGAAAACGTTTGCACCGGTGCGCGAATCGAGCGTATGCGACGTAATCACCGGCGTGCGATTTGCCACGCCCGAAAGACGCTTGGCCGCAGCCACGACGTCGTCGTACGTCACGCTTTGTTGTACTGCCGACTCGCTCACGTTTGCATCCGCTGCATGGCAAAACCCGTAACCTTCCCGTGACCGTCGAGCGGCATCATCGCCCGCCAATCGCCGTGCTGGAAATGCAGAACGTAGACCCGACGACCCCCAGTCTCCTTGGGCACGATTTCCTCGATACTCACCAGCTTACCCATCGGCGCCAGCAGGTCGGCGAGACGCCCAACGCGTTCGTACGTCATCGATCGTTGCGCCGCCGCATCGAACGCATCGCGAACCGGCGTCATGTTGTTGTGCTGAACGGCCTCGACGACGCGCTCGACCAATCGTTCGTTGCCGCTTACGTGAAAACTGCGCAGCGAGATTGCGATCGCAACTAAGATCAGCAATCCAATCGCCCAAAACAACCGCTTCACGCTTACGCGACCTCTCCGCGCTGTTCCGTGGACGCGTCGAATGCGGTGAACTGCATCGCAGGATTCCATTCTTCGGCCAGGCGCAAACTCCAATCGCTCTCGAACAACGCAACCGGCGAGCCTTCCGCAGTCTCGACCATGCGCGACGCCGATGGCATTTGCGCCTGAGCGATTGCCTCACTGGGTGCCGCGACTCTTCGCGCGAACGTGAAGGGCAACCGCGACCACTCGGTGCGCACGCCGTATTCCGCCTCCAAACGATATTTCGTCACTTCGAATTGCAGCTCGCCGACCGCCGCGACCACGGGTTCGGCGCGCGCCTGTTCCGGCGTATAGAAGACTTGAACGGCGCCCTCTTCGCGAAGTTGCTCGAGCCCCTTCTGGAACGCTTTATAACTTGCTGCATCGGGGCTGCGCACGAGCGAAAAATACTCCGGCGAAAATGACGGAATCGGATCGAGCGCGAGCAGATCGCCTTCGCAGAGCGTATCGCCGATCGCAAACGTTCCCGGATTTGCCAGACCGACGACGTCGCCCGCGTACGCCTCATCGACGACCTCGCGATCCGAGGCGAAGAGTTTCATCGCTCGCGTGAGGCGCACGTCTTTGCCGGTGCGGATATTGCGCACCACCATGTCGCGGCGGAAGCGACCGCTCGTGACGCGGACGAACGCGACGCGATCGCGATGTCGCGGATCCATGTTGGCTTGAATCTTGAACACGAAGCCGGAAAAGCTCTCGGCGAGCGGATCGACCTCGACGCGCTTGCCGTCGGCGACGCGGGCGGCTTCGCGCTGCACCGGAGGCGGCGCCATCGTCACGAACGCGTCCAAGAACAATTCGACACCGAAGTTCGTCACCGCGCTTCCAAAGAATACCGGCGTCTTCTCTCCGGCCAGCATCGCGCGCGGATCGAATGCTTCACCGGCGCCTTCCAAGAGCTCGATCTCGTCGCGAAATTGGGCGTACGTTGCGTCGTCGACGAGCGCGCGAAGACCCTCATTACCAAGATCGCTGATCTCGACCGGTGCGCGCTTGGCACCGTGCTCGGTTCGCTCGAAGTGATGCACCGTTTTGGTCGTGCGATCGTACACGCCGCGGAACGTCGGGCCGTTGCCGAGCGGCCAATTGACCGGATATGCACCGATGCCGAGAATCGATTCCAGCTCGTCGAGCAGCTCGAGCGGATCGCGGCTGGGACGATCCATCTTGTTCATGAACGTGAACAGCGGAATACCGCGGCTGCGGCAAATCGCGAACAGCTTGCGCGTTTGCGGTTCGACGCCTTTGGCCGCATCGATGAGCATGACTGCGGCGTCGGCCGCAAGCAGCGTCCGATACGTATCCTCACCGAAATCTTGGTGCCCCGGCGTGTCCAGCAAATTCAAGACGTAGCCGCGATACGGAAATTGCAGCACCGTCGAGGTAATCGAAATGCCGCGTTCGCGCTCCAGCGCCATCCAGTCGGACGTTACGGCGCGCGCGCGACGGCGCGCCGCCACCTGACCGGCGGTCTGAATCGCACCGCCGTAAAGCAGCAGCTTTTCCGTTAACGTAGTTTTGCCGGCGTCGGGGTGCGAGATGATCGCA
>JBOHTT010000045.1:0-20164 GCA_050733775.1 Vulcanimicrobiaceae bacterium | reverse complement strand
CGCATTATCCGCGCATTCTGCAATACGTCGAACCCGACGTCGTGCACATCATGATGGACGGCCGCATTGTGAAGACCGGCAACGCGCAGCTCGCGCATCAAATCGAAGCGGAAGGCTACGACCGGATCCGCGAAGAGGCGACGAGTGGCGCAGCTTAGCGTCGTGCGCTCGCCGCGCGACGAAGCGCTCGCGCTGGCGCGCTCGCTTCCGGCTCCGGGCCCCGCGCCGGGGCGCTTCTGGAAGATCGACGTCAGCAAGATCGACGTCGATGCGTTCGCCGCCGGCAGCATCGAAGCGCACGTCGATATTCCCGCCAAAGCCGCGCAACGCGGCGTCGTGGCCTGCGATTTAGCGACTGCCGCACAACAGCATCCGCGCGAAGCGGCTGCCGAAGGAACCGTCGTCGATTGGCGTACCGCAAAATTTGCCGCGCTCAATGCCGCGCACCGGCAAGACGGCCTGTGCCTGGTTTTGCCGCAGAACGTCGTGGTCGACGAACCGATCGTCGTGCGCTATCGGTTGCGCGGTCAAGCTGCATTCCCGTACACGCTCGTTGTGGCAAACGAAGGCGCAAAAGCGACGATCGTAATTCGCTTCGAAGCCGGCGAGGACGTCGAGCTGGTGAGCGAAGTCGTTGAAGCGCTCGCAGCTGAACGCAGCAGTCTCGAATGCGTCGTCGTGCAAGACCTTCCGGAGAGCGCGCGCATCTTTTCCTCGCGCCGCGGCAAAGTTGCAGGCGATGCGGAGCTGCGTTGGGCGATCGCGGAGCTCGGTTCGGGTCTTTCCGTCGCCGACGTTCGCAGCATACTCGCGGCTCCCGGCGCGAGCACGTCGATCGCGGGCCTCTTCTTCCCCTTGGGAACGCAGCACGTCGATCTCGCATCCGAGGCGGACCACCCGTCGCCGCAAACGCGCTCGGAAACGCTGTTCAAGAGCGCCGCGATAGGCGGTGGCCAAGCGCGCTTCATCGGCAACATCCGCATCCATACGGCCGCGCACGGCGCCGACGCGACGTTGCGCGACGACGCGCTGCTGCTCTCGAAAAACTCCCACATCGACAGCATTCCCGCTCTCGAGATCGCAGCCAATGACGTGAAGGCGTATCACGGTGCGACGATCGGTGCGCTTAGCGAAGAAGAAATCTTTTACGCCATGAGCCGCGGCATCACGCGTGCCGACGCCGAGCGCATGATCGCGCTTGGCTTCTTCGAGCCCGCCGTCGCGCGTTTTCCCACTGAAGGCCTGCGTTACGAGCTGCACACGAAGCTCGCGGAGAAAATCGTATGACGGCCACCACCGTTCGCCGCGATCCGAAAGAAACGCGCATCGCGAGCGACTTCCCGATTTTGCATAAGCCGACGTCGCGCGGCAAGCGCCTCGTCTACCTCGATTCCGCCGCGACGTCGCAAAAGCCGCAGGCGGTCATCAACGCCCTCGTCCGCTACTACAGCGACTACAACGCCAACATTCACCGCGGCGTGTACGAGCTCGCGGAGCTGGCGACCGACGCCTTCGAGAACGCGCGCGCGAAGGTCGCCACCTTCATCAACGCTGCCGAGCCGGCGGAAGTCATCTGGACGCGCAACTCGACCGAAGCGATCAACCTCGTCTCCTACACCTGGGGACTCGCGAATCTGCGCCCCGGCGACGCGATTCTGTCGACGCAGCTCGAGCATCACAGCAATTTGGTTCCTTGGCAGCTCCTCGCTGCGAAGACCGGTGCGGAGCTGCGCTTCATTCCCGTCGACAAGAGCGGCGTCCACGTCCTCGACGACCTCGAGAAGCTCCTGAAAGGCGTGAAGCTGCTCGCGCTCTCGCACGTCAGCAACACGCTCGGCACGATCGCACCGCTGAAGATGCTCGTCGACCGCGCGCACGCAATCGGCGCGCGCGTGCTCGTTGACGGCGCCCAAAGCGTCCCGCATATGCCCGTCGACGTCCGCGCACTCGACCTCGATTTTCTGGCCGTAAGCGGTCACAAAATGATGGGACCGACCGGGATCGGCTTCTTGTACGGCAAGCGCGAGCTGCTCGAGGCGATGCCGCCCTTCCTGACCGGCGGCGATATGATCCGCAAGGTCGAGTACACCCACACCGACTACAACGAGATCCCTTGGAAGTTCGAAGCCGGCACGAGCAATATCGCCGACGCGATCGGACTCGGCGTTGCGGTCGACTATCTCAGCGAGCTCGGCATGGACTGGGTGCGGGCGCACGAGCTTCGGCTAACCACGTACGCGCTCGGGCGCATGCGCGACCTCGAGTCGCGAGGCCTCGCCGTCTACGGACCGCCCTCACCGGAGCATCGTGCCGGCGTCATCTCGTTCAACTTGGGTGACGCACACGCGCACGACGTCGCGTCGATCCTCGATACTGAAGGCGTCTGCGTGCGCGCAGGTCACCACTGCACGATGCCGCTCATGGAGCGGATGGGCTGGCCGGCAACCGCGCGCGCTTCTTTCTACGTCTATAGCACGGAGGCCGACGTCGACGCGCTGATCGCTGCGCTCCACAAAGCGGCCGACATCTTCAAACTCCCCTAGATGGACGACTTCTACAAAGACTACATTCTCGATCATTACCGCCAGCCGCGGAATTTCGGGGAACTTCCTGATGCCACGACCACCGCGGAGGATCTCAATCCTCTGTGCGGCGACCGCATTCGTTTCCAGCTCAAAGTGAACGACGCCGGCGTCGTCGAGGACGCGCACTTCACCGGACGAGGCTGCGCGATCAGTCAGGCTTCCGCCTCGATGCTGACGGAAACGCTCAAAGGCATGCGATTGGAAGACGTCGCCAAGCTCGACAAACAAGTCGTACTCGATAACGTCGGCATCGGAATCAGCGCCGCACGCATGAAATGCGCGACGCTCGGCTTAAAGGTCGCTAAATCCGCCGCGCTCGGTGAAATCGCGACCTGGCCGGACGAAGACCCGTCGAACTAGCGTTCCGAACGGTACCCATCGTCGCTGTAGCGGTCGTGCTGCACGCCCTGGCGTTCATCATCTGGGATGTCGGAACGCGCGTTCCCGCAAAATTGCTCGCGGATTTTCAGCACGCGTGTGCATCGGTGCGCGCGTTCGTGCGCGCGCTGTGGCAATTTGCGCTCGGTCTCGTCGTGCTCTTCGCCGGCGCAACGCTGATGTTGAGCCTGACAATCGTCGACGTGCGTACGGAGTTCTCCGTGCTCGAAGGTATCGCGGTCGTCGCGGGCCTCGCGATCGAGATGCTTATCGGCCCCTCGCTACGACGGTCCCTCGCGTGGTAGCTACTGCCCGGGTGCTTTCAAGAAAACGGTCGAGAGCCACGGAACGTACGCGATGACGAGCAGACCCAGCAATACCGCGCCGAGATACGGAACGATGCGGGTTGCCGCCTCGTCCGGCGACGCCTTTCCGATAGCGCACGCGCTGTAGTAGCCGACGCCGAGCGGCGGGGCAAATAGGCCGATCCCCATCGCGATGATGGCGATGATCGCGTAGTGCACGTCGTGCACGTGAAATTGCTGTGCGATAGGAAAGAGCAGCGGCCCGAAGAGCACCATGGCGGGAATGCCTTCGAGAACAGAGCCCAAGACGACGAAGAGCACGATCGAAAGCGCGATGAAACCGGCTTTGCCGCCGGGCGCCGATGCCAGCGAAGTTGCCAGCTGCTGCGCAAAGCCGGATTGCGTAAGCGACCAGCCCATCGACGTCGCGGTTGCAATGATGAGCATGATCGCGCCCGTCAGCGCACACGTCTCGCGCAAGATCGGATACATGCGCCGCAGTGGGAACTCGCGATAGACGAGGATGCCGATCAGAATCGTGTAGATGATGCCCACCGTGCTCACTTCGGTCGCCGTTGTGATTCCGTCGAGAACGAAGAACCGGATCACAAAGGGCAGCGCCAGGCCGGGAATCGCGATGATGATCGCTTTTACTATCACGCCGAGTGACGGGCGCGCAGCCAGCTCGACTTTATCGTCTTTCGAGCGCCATAGCACGACGAAGACGAGCGACAGCGCGAGAATGGCAGCCGGAAGCAAACCGGCTTTGAACAGATTCGCAATCGAGACGCCGGTAACGGAGCCGATGATGATCAGCACCAGGCTTGGCGGAATCGTCTCCGACATCGCGCCCGACGCGGAAAGCAGCGAAATCATCTCGGAGCGCTTTTGTCCGCGACGTTCCATCTCGGGAAAGAGCACCGGCGCGATAGCCGCCATGTCGGCCGCTTTCGATCCCGAGATGCCGCTGACGAGATACATCGCTCCAAGCAGCACGATGCCGAGGCCGCCGCGGACGTGCCCGATGACGGCTGCAATCGCGTCGACGAGCCGTTTGGCGATACCGGAAACCTCCATCAAGAGCCCGAGCAGAACGAAGAGCGGCACGGCCAGCAGCACCAGATTCGAAACGCCCTCATCCATCCGGCCGACGACGGTATTGAGCGGCACCGTCGTCGTGAGCGCGAGGTAGCTGAGCGTTGCAAAACCGAACGAAAATGCAATCGGCACGCCGATCGCAATGAACGTACCGACCAGAAATACGAAAAAGATCAGCAAGTTGGCGTTGCCGAGCGGCACGAGGTAGCCGTGCAGCAGCACTGCGACCGCGGAAATCACGATCGCGCAGCCGGCAACGGTGGCCGAGATTTTGGAATCTGAGTCGATCAGCCGCATGATTGCGATGACGAGCATCAGGATTAGCGAGATCGTGATCGCCGAGACGACAAACGATCTCGGAATGTTGAGCGCCGGTGTCAGGTCGACGGTCTCTTGGATAATGAACGCATAGCTCGAAGGCATCAGCTCGAGCGAGAACGCGATCACGACCACGGAGGTAATCGCATCGAAGACTTGCTGCTGCCGCCGTGGCTGACGCCGATAAAGCGCCGTCAGCCGCATGTGCTCGCCGCGGCGATACGCGATCACCGCGCCGAGCATCGCGAGCCACAGGAATAAGATCGTCGCAAGCTCGTCCGTCCAGACGATCGCGTTGTGGAGCACGTAGCGCGAAAAGACGCCGCTGGCAAGAATGCCGACCTCGACGACGAGTAGCACCGCCGCGATCGGCTCGACGACGGCTCCGATCGCACGATCGATTGCCGTCGTCCAGCCACGCCATAACCCCGTCGCCGAAGGGGCGAGGCCCGATCCGGCGAGTTCGCTCAACCGAGCTTCCCGCTCGTTTGTTCCAGCAAGTTCCAGGCCGTATCGCCGAACACGCCGCGATAGTCCTTATAGAACGCAGTCAACCGCGGACGGAATTTCGCGACGTCGCACGTGTTCACGCTCATACCCTCGCGATGGAGCTTATCGACGAGCGTATTGTTCAAAAGCTGCACGTCCTTGCGTTGCAAGAGCGCATGCTTCGTCGAATTGCGCGCAATGACCGATTGAATGTCGGGCGGGAGCGCTTTCCACGCCTCCATGTTGCCTAGAAAATGCCAAGCCGACCACATGTGGTTCGTTATACTCAGATATTTCTGCACCTCGAAGAGTCGAGCGACCTGAATGATCGCCGGCGGATTCTCTTGGCCGTCGAAGACCTTGGTTTGCAGCGCCGTGTAGACTTCGTTGAAATTCAACGGGCTGGGCGATGCGCCGAAGGCTTTGAACAGATCGACCCACAGCTTTCCGGCCGGCGTGCGAATCTTGAAGTTTGTGAGGTCGTCGGCCGTGCGGATCGGAGCTTTGCTCGACGTGATGTCGCGCATTCCGTTGTCCCACATCCTATCGAAGACCCAAATGTCTTTGGCTTTGATCTCTTTGCGAACGTAATCTCCCAGCGGACCGTCCATCGCGCGGAACGCGTCCGCCGAATCCTTGAACGCAAAGCCGACGGCTTGAATCGCGGCGACGGGTACGACGGATTGCAGAATTCCGCCGTCGAGCGTGAAGAACTGAATCGCCCCCGAACGCAGCTGCGTGAGCATTTGCGTGTCCCCGCCCAGCTGATTGTTCGGAAAGATCTGCGTTTCAAAACGGCCGTTGGTCTCGCGCTTGATCGCGTCCCACATTTGCACCATGCGAACGTTGAGCGGATGCGAGACGTCGACGTTGCTCGCGTATTTGTACGTGAATTGGGCAGCTTTAGCGCGCGAGCGCACGAAACCGATCGAAGCAAACGCAGCTGCCGCGCCCGCGGTAAACGTGCGCCGAGTATGACGTATCATTGTAGACCTCAATCCCCCTGAAACCGTGTGTACATCGCTAGCGTGCGCTCGTCCCCCCGACGGGAATGAGCTCGTGCTGCAAGATGCGCGTTTGCGTCTCGTCAACGGTAAACGTCCCGAAATATTGGCCCTTCACGGTCCGGAACTCGACTTGAACCTCGGTGACGCCATTTTTCTTCGCAGCGGTTAGCGACGTAATGCGCAAACTCGGATCGAGATACGGGACGTCTTCAGGTGCGGAGCTGCCGCCGAGTGCCGAGCGTGCCGCCGCATCGTCGCCGTGCGCGACGGCTTCGAGATAGCCTCGTACGAGAGATGTCGCCGCTTCTTCGACGGGCGCCGATCCGGGCGTCGCGATGCGCTGCGCCGGCGCGGTATTCGCCGACACCACGCGACGAGGTGCGACGGATTTTTTTGGTGAGGGCGTTGCGGAAGGCTGCTGCGTCGGCGCGGCCGTCGTCTGCGAAGGTGACGGCGCCGGGGAAGCGGTGCTCGCTTCCGGTGACGGCGACGCGGGCTCCGGGGTCGCGCGCACCGTCACGGTCGGCTCCCCCGTGGCGTGCTCTGCCACTTTCGCCGCGGCAGGTGTCGGCGTGTGCACGACGACGAGCGGTGAACTTTTCGCAACCGGTGGAGGAGAGTGGCGCGCAGCGAATGCGGACAGCAACGCGCCGATACCTAAACCAGCGATGATGACGGCAGCGAACAAGGGGACCATCGGAAGACCGCCGCGTTCCTCGTCATCTCCGCTCGTGCGGCGGCGGCGTGGTCCTTCAGAACTCATGCTTGCCCGTTCCACGCAAGAGAGACTCGCCCTAGTTGCGTCTGCATGGATGGGCCGCGTTATGGAAACGCGAAGAGCAGCCTCGTGATTCGCGTCCCTGTGCCGATCGATCTTGGAACCGCCGTCACGGCGGACGCAATGGCATTTGCGCTAATCACTCCGGTCCGGGTTGCGACGCTGCTCGAGCTGGCAATCGCACGCGCGCTGGGACGCCGTGCACCGGCCGACAAGCGCGCCCGCACGTTACGATCCACGCTCGCCGGTCTTCGCGACGGCTCGTTTTTCCTGCACGTAGACGGCAAGCCGGTCGACGATCCCGATCGCGTCGTCGTGTGCAGCGGCTCCGCGACGCTGCGCTTCTTCACGCGACGCTCCGTCTTTTCTGCTATCGAGTGATCGTCGAAAACTCTGAGGCGAAACGCGCCGAACGCTTCGGCGCGATCGTCGACCTTGCTCTCACAGCTTGGGCGCAGCGTTGGCCGTTGTATCTCGTCATCGCCTTGGCAAGCATCGC
Source organism: Vulcanimicrobiaceae bacterium (assembly GCA_050733775.1). Classification (GTDB taxonomy): domain Bacteria; phylum Vulcanimicrobiota; class Vulcanimicrobiia; order Vulcanimicrobiales; family Vulcanimicrobiaceae; genus JAFAMS01. Next base: position 12,707 of record JBOHTT010000045.1, on the reverse strand, counting down.
CATCGAATATCCGGCTGCGCTGCTCGCGCATTACGACGAAACGATAGCCGGGATAATCGCCGCGTGCGTCGACGGACTCGCAATGGCGTTCGTCAGTCTCGACGTCGCCGCGCGCTTTTCCGAACACGAACGATCGCTGCGTGAGCTCGCCGCCAAGGCGCTGAGGCGGTGGCCGCTCGTGGCATTCTTGTTCGTCGAGATCTCGCTGATGCAGGGGCTGGTAGCGCCTGGACTCTTTGGAAGTCCGGAACAGACGCTTTACGGTATTTTGATTCTCCCGACGCTCGCCGTCTTCGGATTTTTCGGCGTCGTTACCGTCGTCGCCAGCATCGACGAGTCAACGCCGCAACTCGCCCTCTTATTTTATGCAATCTATCGAAGCGTGGCGTGCGCGGCGGCATGGCCGAACCTTGGCCGGCTCACCGTTGCGGGCGCAATGGTCGCCGTACCGATCATGCTGCAGACACTGCTGCAGCAATGGTTGGCGTCACGCGGTTTTGCAGCGGGACCGGCGTTCTTCTGGGCGAACATTCCTGTCGACGCACTTTGCGTTGCACCTTTCCAAGCGTTTTTTACGTACCTGTATCTCGACTTTATGGTAAGAGAGCAGCGGCGTTAAGCGGCGTTAATCTGCAAGGGGGCCCCTAAGGTGTTCGCCGCGCATGCTCGCCGGAGTTTCGTAGCACTGCTTGTTCCCGTGCTTCTCGGGACGGCCGCTGCGGAGCGGCACGTGTACTATCACGTGTCCGGCCGGGACAGCTTTCAAATCGGCTCGCGCGATCTCCGTACCGAGACGACGTATGACGGCAGCGAAACCTTGACGATCACGGCTTTACCGGCCGGTCTGCGGTACGTCGCAAAGGCGACCTACGATCGTTCCGGAGCGGCTGCGGCTGCCGCGCACGAAACGGCCACGTTCGTCTCCTTCATCGCACGCGACGGCCGCGAACGCGACGAGCATAACGGAGACCCGGAGTTTCTCACCGTTCTCAATCAGCCGTTTGCGGCTCAGCTCGATGCCGAAACGCTGCGAGACGTTCGCGATCTCTCGGCTCCGTCGCCGTTTGCGTTCTCGTCCTCGATGGCCGGGACGGCGCTGCACGGCACGCTGCGCCGCGCCCCGGACGGATTGGTCGCGGGAAAGAAAGTCGTCGGCATCGCCTTCGACGCAACCGGTCCGATCCACGGCGGCGTACCGGGGCATCCGGAGATCGTCCTGACGGGGACGATGCGGATGTCGGGAACAGCGTACTACCATAGCTCCGACGCGCTGCTGCTGGAGCTCGATGCGACCTTACAAATTGCCGGCAACCTTGCCGACGAAAGCACCTCCGATCAGGTGCGGATCGTTTATCGCCGCACGATCCGTGCGGAGAAGGCGCTAGGAGACCAGGCGCCGGATCAGGGCGCGGTCAGTTCGACTTCGAGCGGGTGAGCCAGTATGCGGTCTCCCAATTCGATGAAGCTGCTGAACGACAAATGTTCTTGATGACAATCGATCAGCATCTGAATACCTCGCTTGACGCTGCCCGTCTTGTCGATGTACTTCCTGACTTTTCGTTTGAAGTAGCTGTGCGGATCTCGTAAGAGCTCCGCGTAATACGGATCGTTCGTTAACCCTTCCGGGTCAACACCGGCTTTCGGTACGAGCCAAACGAACGACGGATCCTGTCCGTCGTTGTAGCCGATGATCACCAGCGGAATTGCGTGCGCCGTGCGATGCGTTCCATCCGGCAAGCGTGGAACGAAACTGCACAGCGTGTACGCGTCGAAGGCCAGTTCCTTCGGTTCGATCGGTAGCGGCATGCAAGAACCTCGTCAAAAATAAAAACCCCGCGCGGCGTTGCCGGCGAGGACTGGTAGGCGCGAGGCGAACCATGTGTTCAGTTTCGGTAGGGCGCTGAAGGAGCACCTTCCAACTCAAGGAAAGCGCGAAACCTTCGCACGAGTCCGGGCGGTCTGGGAGCCCAGTATGGCTGCGCTCGCACCGCTCCGTCGGGAGTACGGATTGGCCCAACCCGCCGCAGCGCCGGCACCCTCACGGCCCGAGCAGGCTCCCCCGGGGCCAGAGAATTTCGAGCGGATCGTCGACGACTATCAGCGACGGCTGTACGGCTTCGCGCTGCGCATGACGGGCAACCGTGAGGATGCCGAAGAGATCGTGCAGGACGCGTTCGTGCGCGCATACCGCGCGCTCGTGAAGATGGACCCGAAGCAGCGCGCCGAGTTGCGCCTGCAGCCGTGGCTGTATACGATCACCCTCAACGTCACGCGGAACCGCCTGCGCAGTAAACGTCCGACCAATGTTGCACTCGACTCGCTCGCGGATCCCGACGCGCTGCTGAACGAAACGCAAGAAGGCCCCGACCAGCCCGAGCAGATCGTCGAGCGCGGCGCCGACATGGTGCTGGTCGAGCAAGCACTGCTGCAGCTGCCGATGCATTTGCGCGCGGCGGCGACGCTGCGCTTCATTGAAGGCCGCAGCCATCCCGAAATCGCTGAGATCCTCAATCAGCCGATCGGGACGGTCAAATCTCACGTCCACCGAGCCGTCCGCATCCTCCGGCGGATCCTCGGCCCTCAAGTGGGGCGCATCGCTTCCACGGCCTCGGAGGAAGGAGAATCTCAACATGCGGTGCTGTGATCTCGTTCGAATGTGGGACGAGCTGCGTGAAGGCGGAGCGGTCCCGACGCGCGATGAGGTCCTGGCACATCTCCGGCGGTGCGTGCATTGTCAGGAGGCGTATCAAGAGTACGAAGGCGTCGCCTACTGTCTGACCTGCCTGCCGATCGTCGAACCGCCGTCGGGACTCGTTCCTAAGATTCTCGACCATCTCAAGTCCCTGCGCCCCGCCAGCCCCGACATGTTCGCCAAACTCCCCAGCCCCCTCGGCGACTTGATCGTGGCCTTCCGCGAAAAGGGAATTACGGCCATCGCGATCTGCGCGGACAGCTCCGAATCGAGCCTGTGCGAAGCGATCGCCAAACGGTTGCATCGCGGGCTCATCCCGGCGCAAGCACCGCAATGGGTCATCGACGTCATCGAGCGCTATTTCAAAACGTTCCAAACCGACTGCTCGCGCGTCGACATTTCCGCGCTGAGCGAGTTCGAGCAAGCGGCGCTCAAGAAAGCCGCCGAGATTCCCCCGGGAGAAGTTCGCTCGTACGGGTGGATCGCCAAGGAAATCGGCCAGCCTTCTGCCGCGCGCGCCGTGGGTCAAGTAATGGCGCGCAATCCGGTACCGCTGCTATACCCGTGCCATCGCGTCGTCGATGCAAGCGGTTCGTTGCATAACTATGCGTACGGCATCGACGTCAAAGCGCGTATCTTAGAAATGGAAGGCTGGGTGCGCCGTCCGCAATCGCGTTCCGCTGCATACGGCAGGGCCTAAAGAATAACTCGCGAACGACGCCCCTGAAATACGTCCGCGGCTCCCTTCAGAAAGAGACGAATGAAGGTAACAGTCGGACAGAGGAGGTGATCATCGTTACAAGCGACAGTACTCAACAGTTTCACACGATGATTGGAGGTGCTGCGACCTAATCGCAGCGCAACTAAACTCAGTTCGACTCGAGCCGACGCGGACGTCGGCTCTTTTTTTATGCCATTATTATTAAATGCAGCCAGGCGCGCCGCGCTTCTCCCCACTCTTAGGTGCTGGCGGCGAGCCCCCGGCTAGGGGACGCGCCGAGCAGCAGCGTCCGACGAGTCGCGGAGCCAGGATGGCGGGAGCGACGAGCGGAGCCGCAGCAAAGTTTGCACGACGCAAACTTTGTAGCAGTGCGGCGAGGCGTGTCCCCGAGCCCGGGCGAGCTAATGTCAATACTTAAGGAGGCGAAGGCAAGGACGCGCCTAACGAAATGACCCGAGCTTGAACGACGCTAAGAATCGGGACGCTCGCGTGGCGGCGATTCCCGATACCCACGGCCACGCCAAGGGTGAGCACAAGGCGTACGCCGAGGAACGGCCGATCCCGTATTCAGCGCGGATGCTGTTCCTTTGGTTTTACCATGCCTGCCGGCGCGGGTTCCCGCGGTTCATGATGGTGACCGACCACATGAACTACCTCACGTTCGAGGATCCCGCGGCGGTCAATCTGGTGCGCCGGGCGCTGAAGCTGGCTCAAGCCGGCGACCTGTACGGCGCGGCCGAGACCGCGAGCGTCGACGTCGTCCACGCCGCCGCCGTCTCCGACGGGCTGCGGCACGGAATGCGCTTCTCGATCGGCGCGGAGCTGGACAACGATCCACGCTCGAGACCCGACGCCCAAAACATCGTCGACGCCATGCGGCCCGACGCGATGCTTCGCGCGGTGCACTTCATCACGGTCGATCATCCGACGAGCGGCCCGAACTTCAGCTGGAATTTCGACAACCCCGAGTTCGCGACGCTCTACGACCACGTCGGCACGGCGCGCACCTGGCAGCTTTATATGGACGCGCTGCTCAAGGCCGTCGAAGAGATGCCCGGACACATCGTCGCGCACTTCTACGTCCCCGCGAAGTTCGGCCATTGGCCCGATCGCGCGACGCTCGAGAAGTATGAAGACCAGATCGTCGCCGCCGCCAAGGCGAAGGGCATGGCGATCGAATTCAACACGCGCTTCCTGTACCGGGACAACTCGCCCGAAGAGAAGCAGAAATATCTCGAAGCGAACAAACGGCTTGCACGCAAGTGTCGAGACGCGGGCGTTCTGATCGCAATCGGTGCCGATGCGCACAGCCCGCGCGATCAGGGCGGCGCCTTCGATATCGTGCTGCAAGTCCTCGACGATCTCGAAATCAACGAAATTGCCTTTCCGGTGGACGGACGCATGGCGCGTGTCGCGTTGCGCGTCGTGCAGCCGGAGCCGCCGCCGGCGCCGGAACCGGAAAAACGCGTACGCGTCGGAGCCGGGCGCAAGACGCCCACGCCCGCGCGCCCCGTTCGAAGCAGCCCCGTGCGCAAAGAAGTGTCCGCTGCCGCGATCAAACCGAAAGCTGCATCGGCGAAGCTCAAGCCTGCGCCGCCGCCGCCAAAGGCGGTCGCCAAAAAGCCCATTGCGAAGAAACCGCCGGCGAAAATCGCTGCACCGAAGAAAGCCGTTCCCGCTAAGAAGCGTCCGCCGCCGCCCGCAAAGAAGGCGCCCGTCAAGAAAGCGGCGCCAGCGAAGAAGCGCCTCGTCAAGAAAGTCGCACCGAAGCGCACTCAGAGCGTCAAGAAGGCAACGAAGAAGGCGGGCAAGCGCCGTTAGGTTCTTCCTCTTACTGTTGCTTGCTGCGCTGTGCGCGTGCACGCGTGCGAGCCAGCAACCCGCAAGCGGCACGAGCGGCGGCGAGCGGCACTCGTGGTCGATCCCGGGCGTCTTGCGCATTGGAATTCAAAGCCCGCCCAACAGCCTGCAAGGGATCTTCACCAGCAACACGACCGAAGTGATGATCGACCGGCTCGTCTACGATCCGCTCATCACGGTCGATGCCTCGGGCAAGAAATTGATCCCCGTGCTCGCAGCCGAAGTTCCGACGCTCGAGAACGGCGGCATCAGTAAAGACGGCCTTTCGATCACCTACAAGCTGCGCCGTAACGTCAAGTGGCAGGACGGAACGCCGTTCACGAGCGCGGACGTCAAGTTCAGCTGGAAAGCGATCATGAACCCGGCCAATAACGTCGGGGGCTCGCGCAACGGCTACAATCTCGTGCGCGCGATCGACACGCCGGATGCGCACACCGCGATCTTTCGTCTGAAAGAGAAGTTTGCGCCGGCCGTCAACACATTCTTCGCCGAGAGCGACTCGCCGGTGTTCGTTATCCCGAAGCACCTGCTCGATAAATATCCGAACATCAACAACGTTCCATTCAACAATAATCCTGTCGGGACGGGACCGTTCAAGTTCTCGAAATGGGCTCGCGGCGATCATCTCGAGTTCGTCGCAAACGACGACTACTTCTTGGGCAAGCCGAAGCTCAAGCAGATCGTCGTCAAGATCATTCCGGATGAAAATACGGCGTTAAACGAGCTTCGCGCGCACGAGCTTGACTGGATCTTCGAAGCGTCGCCGCAGCTCTACGGGCAGCTAAAAGGCTTACCCGACGTGAACAATCTGCTCGTCGATCAAAATCAAGTGCAAGAGATGCTCATGAACACGACCAGTCCGATTCTGGCGGACGTCGCCGTGCGACGCGCTCTCGCGTACGCGATCGACAAACAATCGATTGTGAGCAAGTTGACGTTCGATACCGCAAACGCTGCGGACGAAGAGCATCCGCCCTTCATGTGGGCGCACGTCGGGGGCAAGACGTACCCCTACGATCCCGCCAAAGCCAAGAGCGTGCTGGATGCCGACGGCTGGAAAACCGGGCCTGACGGAATCCGCCGCAAGAACGGCCGGCGCCTGAGCCTCACCCTTTCCACGAACACGACGAACGTGACGCGCCGCTCCGCGGCAGTCCTCTTGCAAGCCTACTTCAAGGCCATCGGCGTCGAGCTTCAGGTCAAGAGCTACTTGGGGACGCAGCTCTTCGCGCCCAAAGGCGTGGGCGGCATCCTCGCCAACGCCAAGTACGAGCTCGCGCTGTCGGGCTGGATTGCGGGCATCGATCCGGACGACTCCGTGCGGTTCATGTGCCGCTCGTTTCCGCCCGACGGCGCCAACTATACACGCTATTGCACCAAGGAGATGGACGCGGCGCAAACCGTCGCGCTCGAACACTACGATGAGCCGACGAGGAAAAAGGCGTACGCGACGATCCAAGCGTTGATCTTCCGCGACATGCCACAGGACTTTTTGTGGTGGCCGCGGCAAATCCAAGCCGTCAGCATCGATTTTAAGGGCTTTGCGCCAAATCCGGTCGACGAAGCCTGGAATTCTTGGGAGTGGCAGATTTGAGGGACGACCGTCCGCCGGGGACTTTTGATTCTTCCCTCCACCGTTTGCCGGAGCTGAAGTGGCTCAAGCAGATCATCGTCGAGCGCGCGCTGACGCGCGGCGATTACGTGCTTGCCGGCGGCGCGCGCAGCGACTATTACATCGACAAGTTCAAGCTCTTCAGCGATCCGCACGTGTTGCGTCGCATCGCACGCATGTTCACGCCGGTCATCGCGGAAGTCAATCCGGATCTCATCGCCGGAACGGAACTAGGCGGCGTGATCATCGCGACGGCCGTTTCGCAGATGTCGAACGTCCCCATGATCATCGTGCGCAAGACGCCCAAATCGTATGGCGCCTTTGCGGATGAGTTCGTTGAGGGCGGCTTCGAGCGCGGCCAGAACGTGCTGCTGCTCGAGGACGTCGTGACGTCGGGCCGCGAGGTGCTCGAAGCGAAGCAACGCCTCGAAGAGCTCGGCCTGCGCGTCAACGTCTACGCCGTCATCGCTCGCGGCCTCGCCCCGGTCAGTGCGCTGCTGCACTTCTCACTGCCTCGCGGAGCAGCTAAGACAGAGAACTAAAGCGCGAGACGCGTATGGTCGTCCGCGACCGTAATCTTTCCGTTGAAGACGCTGCGGGCGTGAAGGATCAGGTCTTCCTGCGTCGCTTCGGCGGGGTAATGGCTGAGCATGAGGTGGTTGACGCCGGCCTTGCGCGCCATCTCGGCCGCTTCGCGAGCCGATGAATGCCCGCGAATGCCGTGCTCGACTTCGCTTGAGGTGAGCGTCGCTTCGCAGATAAAGAGGTCGCTGCCGTCGGCGTGCTTCGCGACGTTGTCGTCCGGCGCCGTATCGGCCGAATACGTAATCGTCGTTCCGTTGCACTGATAGCGCGGCGAGAACGTCGGGATGTAATGACTCGTCGGCGTGAAGGCGATGGACGCGTCGCCCACTTGAATTTTCTCGTTTGGACCGTAAGATTTGATATCGAAGACTTTGAGAAAATCGCCGGCGCCTTCGTCGGCGAACGAGCCGGCCAATTGACGCAGCTGCTTCTCGCCGTCGGGCGGTAGCCACAGCTGCACGGGAGTCGCTCGCTTGCGGGGACCATACAACAGCGCGTACCGCAGCGGGATCACGTCAAAGAAATGATCCGCGTGCATGTGCGTTATCACGACGCTGTCGATCACGTCGTATTCCAGGTGCTCGCGCATATTTGCGAACGAACCGGTGCCGAGATCGAAGACCACGCCGCTCTTACCGTCAAAGAGCAAGTACGAACTACACGCTCTCGATGGGCGCGGTATAGAGGAGCTCGAGCCGAGGACCGTCAGCGAAATCTTACCGACGCTAGCGATGATTGGACCTCATCAACGAAGCGAAGGCTCCCATCTAAGGAGCATAAGCAAGCGAGCTACTTTCACCCAGTCGCCGCCGTTTCCATTTCCGCCTCGTCTGACGTCTTCGTGCTCGGCGTCACAGGTTTCGTCTTGAACTGCGAGAGCGGCACGAGGAACAGCAGCCGATCGAACGGCTTCATCTCCCCGAAGTCCTTGATGAGGAGGAGGCTGCCGCCGCGCCATACGCACAGCGGAATGCAGTCCTGAGCCGGAGGCGGCGCCGGGATCTCGCCTTGTTGGCGCTCGCCGACGTTATATGTCTCGTCGCCGTATGCGATTCGTCCGCGGGTTCCGGGGAAGCGCGAAAGACCGGCAAATCCGGGTGCAGACAGCTCCGACGTCGAGAAGCTGCGATCGAAACTAAACTGGTGTTCGACCAGCCGCGCGAAGGTCTCGTCTTGCACGCGCATGACGACGGGCAGGTCCGTATTGCGCGCACGCGCGCCGAGCGCGACCTCCAAATTCGCCGTTTCGTTACCGGTCAACGCGACGACGGAAAGGGCTTGCGGCAAATTGCACATTGCGAGCACTTCTTCTCGCGTTGCGTCGCCCGTCAGCAACGTAAAGTCGCCGTTGCGAACGCGGTCGACGATCGTGGGATCGGGAGACGGTTCAATCACGACGACTTTTTTGTCAAGCTCGACGAGATAGTCGATGACGCGCGTGCCCACTTGACCGGTTCCGACGACGACGATATGCCCCCGAAGTTTCAGCTGCCGGACGCCTTGCGTCGCGACGTACTGTGCGCGGCTAAAACCTTCCGACATGAACGCAATGAAGATACCGCTTATGAGAACGCCGACGACCATCAGAACCGAAGCCATCAGCATCGGCAGCGGACCCTTATCCAGGGGCGTGATGTCGCCGTAACCCGTGGTCGACATCGTGGTCAAGACGAAATAGATCGCCGTGACGATGTCTTTCTTGTAAACGAAATGAAAGTAGACGCTAAAGACGGCGAAGATCAGCAGCGATGCGACCGCGACGGATTTGACGATTGGATTGAGTCGCCGAATTGTCGTCAGCGTCGCGTCGCGCATGTTGCGAAGACGTTCGCGGCGGGACTTCTTTTCGACGACGTCGTCGCGCTTCGGGACGAGAGCCTCGAGCGTCTTGATGTCACCGAACAGCACGATCTCGTCATTGGGTCGCGGGATGATGCCGGGAATAAAAAAATCCAACCCGTTGTAGCCGACGATACGCACTTGGTGCTCGGCTTCGAGCTGCGAGATCGTCAGCGCGTTCGTCTCACCGAATATCGAAGCGGGGCGCTTGGCAAACGCAACGAGCGGCCCGTCGAGATCGGGAAACTGCACCGCGTAAAAAACGGAGCGATCGATCGCGCAGGCTGCAAATGTCGCGGCGGCGTGACCGGACAACGAGACGACGGAACAGTCCGGCAGGTTTTGCTGGATCTTTCGGCCGAGCTGCCGGTTGAACTGGCGCAACACGACGCGAATTTTCGGGTTCAAATCGCGCGCCTTCAGCGCAACTTGCAGGTTCAGACGGTCATCATCGGACAACGCCATGATCGATGCAGCATCTGGAACGCCGGCGGACCGCAGACTTTCGAAATCGTTGGGCGGAAAGCCGTAGAATTCGGCGCCGAGGCGTGCAACGCGAACGGCAAGATCGGGATCGGCATGCCAAATGAGCGCCACGCGATGACCTTGCGTCGCGCACAGCTCCTCGGTGACGCGAAGGGCAAGCTCATCGCCGCCTACGACAAGAATCAAAGGCAGGGCGGTCATGCCTGACCCCTCTTCGGCGGAGCGCATCGCCGCCACTTTTGCCGAGGCACATCCGCTGGCGCAACGTCTCTTCGAGCGTTTGGAGGGCGCCGGCCCGATAATCGTCGTCGGCGATGGAAGCGGGCGCAATTCGCGTGCGCTTCAGGCAGCAGGGCTCGAGGTCGTCGCCATTCCCGATCGGGCGCCGTACACGCAGCTGCCCGCGAAGACCGCCACGTTCGCCGGCGCGCTGTCCACGCACGCCTATCTGCACGGCGTTACGCCGAAAATACGTCTCGGGATCGCCGAGCTGGCGCGCGTGTTACAACGCGGCGCGCCCCTGTGCTTGACCTTCGGCTCGATCCAAGACGTCCGCTACGGGTTCGGCGATCGCCTCGACGTGCACACCTTCTCGCCGGGGGAAGGGCCCGAACATGGCGTGCCCCACGCGTACTTCGACCGGGACGGCGTGCTAGAGATGCTGCGCCCCTTCACCGTCGTCTCACTCGAAGAGGTCATCGTCGACGACATCGTCGGCAAATGGGCACATCTCGACGCGGAACCTCGCGGCAAAATCCACTGGTTCGTGGAGGCCCGAAAGGCTTGATTTAGCTTTTCAGGGTGATGAGGTCGGTCATCGGGCTCGACGCGTTGGCGTAGAGCCGTTTCTGCATGCGGCCCGCGCGGAAGGCCGCGCGTCCGGCTTCGACTGCCAGCCGCATCGCGTTCGCCATCAGCACCGGATCCTTCGCCGCGGCGATGCCGGTATTCATGAGGACCGCGTCTGCGCCAAGCTCCATGACGATCGCGGCGTCGCTTGCCGTACCGACGCCGGCATCGACGATGACCGGAATTCCCGCGCGCTCCTTTATGATGCGGATCGAATATGGATTGCACACGCCGAGTCCGCTGCCGATGGGTGCCGCGAGCGGCATCACGGCGGCGCAGCCCACGGCTTCCAATTGTTTGCACGCCGTCGGGTCGTCGACGATGTACGGAAGCACCGTAAAGCCGTCGCGCACGAGCGTTTCGGCCGCCGCAATCGTTTCGCGCGTATCGGGATAAAGCGTGTCGGCGTCGCCGATCACTTCGAGCTTGATGAGATCGGTGCCGAGGGCTTCGCGCGCCAGCTTCGCCGTGAGCACCGCTTCCTTTGCGTTGTAGCAACCGGCGGTGTTCGGGAGAATCTTATAGCGATCCCGATCGAGATAATCGATCAGCGTCTTGCCGCTGGGATCGTCCAAATGAATGCGACGAATAGCAACCGTGACGAGCTCCGTACCGCTGGCGGCGTGCGCTCGCTGCATCGTGTCGAGGTCCGGATATTTTCCGGTCCCGACGATGAGCCGCGATTTGAATTCGTACGTTCCGATTTTTAATATGTCGTTTTGCATCTTCGCTAACCGCCTGAAACGGCTTGAATCACTTCGATCGTATCGCCGTCTTCGACACGATGGTCGCCGAGCCGCGCGCTCGCCACGACCGCTTCATTGACGGCAACCGCAATACCCGGCCGGCCACTCAATCCCAGCTCGCCCAGCATCTGGGCAAGCGTAACGCCCGCTTGTATTTCTCGCTTCGTCCCGTTGATCGTAATCGTCATTGTCGTTTTCTCAGGTCCGGTCTTCGCCGGAGTGCCGCAATTTCCAGGTAGCGCTTGGGCGGCGACGTTCCGAGCGCGGCCTTAACCCTCCCCCGTGGCCGCGCGAGGCATGTCGCCGACCTAAAGCGCGCGCGAAAAAATCTACAACCCGGTATAGACCGGGCCTTCTCCACCCTGCGGGGGGACCCACGTGATGATCTGGTACGGGTCCATGATGTCGCAGGTTTTGCAGTGCACGCAGTTCGAGAAATTGATTTGCAAGCGGCCTTCGACACGCTCGCCTTGCCCATTTGCGCCGACGACCTTGAACTGCGGCTCGTACACCGCTGCGGGACAAAAATATTGACACGGATTGCCGTACTCGCGCGTGCACCGTTCAGCGCAGATATTCGTATCGGCAACGTGCAAATGCACGGGCTGATCTTCGTCATGCATCGTGCCTGAATTGAAGACGTCGGTAACTTTGTCGAACGTCAGCACGTTGTCGGGAACGATGCGTTGCTTCGGTGGCCGCGGACGTTCGCCGATCTTTTGCATGCGGCTGTAGCCGGGTTTGCCGACGAGACGATCGCGCACGGCAAAGCCTTTGCCTCCGAAGAACGTTCCGAGCCCGGCGTTGATGAGCCCGAGGAACATTCCGCCCTCGAAGCCTTGGTGAAAGTTGCGCGACGCGTGCAATTCTTTGTAGGCCCACGACGTTTCGAACGCGCGCTGATAGGACGACAGCGTTGCAGCGTCGTGCTTGTCTTGCGACAGCGCGCCGAACGCAGCCTCGGCTGCAAGCATGCCGGACTTCACCGCGAGATGAATGCCTTTGAGCCGAAGCCCGTTGAGAAAACCTCCGGTATCGCCGATCAGCAGCAAGCCGTCGGCGTACAAGCGCGGCATCGCGTACAGGCCGCCTTCGGGAATAGCTTTCGCGCCGTAACGCAACAGCTTCGCGCCTTCGAGCATCCGTTTGATCGCCGGGTGCGTCTTGAATCGCTGAAAGTTGTCGTGCGGATCCGTGCGTGGATCGTGATAATCGAGACCGGTGACGAACCCGACGTCGAGCACGTCGCCGCCCATGCCGTAGATGAAACCGCCGCCGAAATCGTCCGTCCCGAGCGGCCATCCCATGGTGTGAATC
>JBOHTT010000044.1:0-2476 GCA_050733775.1 Vulcanimicrobiaceae bacterium | reverse complement strand
AAACAATAGAGTACGATCCCGGGTCGTCTAACGGTAGGACAGCAGTCTCTGGAATTGCTTATCGTGGTTCGAATCCATGCCCGGGAGCATGGCCCCATCTGCTAGAGGCCTAGGCATCCTGGTTCTCAACCAGGCAACGCCGGTTCGAATCCGGCTGGGGCTACCAAGTAAAAAGCCGCGCACGACGCGCGGCTTTTCTTTCGGGGAATGCTGATACCGTGCCGGCCGCCAAGCTGCAGACTTCCGCCGCAGATTTTCTGCCAAAATCGCACTCGCTGAAAGCGCTGCGAGAAGCGGCGGCGCATTGTCGAGGCTGCGAGCTGTACAAGAACGCGACGCAAACCGTCTTCGGCGAAGGCAAAGCGCACGCGGCGATCATGCTGGTCGGCGAGATGCCGGGCGATCGCGAAGACATCGAGGGGCATCCGTTCGTCGGGCCCGCCGGCAAACTGCTCGATCGCGCGATGGAAGCCGCAAAGCTGCCGCGCAAAGACGTCTACGTCACCAACGCCGTCAAGCATTTCAATTTCATCGAGCGCGGCAAACGCCGCATTCACGCGACGCCGAAACAAATCCACATTCGCGCCTGCCGGCCGTGGCTCGAAGAGGAAATCAAAGCCGTGCGGCCCGCCGTCGTCGTCGCGATGGGCGCGACGGCCGCACAAACGCTGCTCGGCCCGACGTTCCGGCTGACCCATCACCGCGGCGAAGTGCTTTCGACGGACCTGGCGCGCCACGTCGTCGCGACCGTGCATCCATCCTCAATCCTGCGCGCGCCGGATGACGAAACGCGCCACGCCGAGATGGAAAAGCTCGTCGAGGACCTGCGCAACGTCCGCAAAGTGCTCGAACGCGTGGCCAGGGGCGCGGCCTAAGAGGGAAAGATCGGCAAGACCTGCGGTTCTTTGCGCGAGCGCTCGTATAGATGCTTGACGAACTCGTGCTGAATCAAGAGCTGGTTCTGCATCGAGTCGGCTCGCAGAAACGCCGAGAAATTGATTCTGTTTCCGTTAAAGTCGGTGAATCGCACGTAAGGCTCGTCGCGCGATTGGATGTTGCAGCTGCGCAGCGTATCGACCGCGGCCTGCACGATGGCCTTTTCCGCGGCATCCAGATCCACATCCGAGGCGAGCGTTGCCTTGAGCTCCACCGTCACCTTCGGATCCGGCAGATCGAAGTTCGTGAACCACGTCGAGATGATCTTTGCGTTGGGCATGATGACGTAGTTGGAAGCGCGGTCGCGCAACGTCGTCGCGAACCACGTGATATCGATGACCCAACCTTCGACGCCGCCGTCGAATCGCACGTAATCGCCCGGTCGAATTTGACGCGACGCGATGATCAGCAGCCCGGCAAAGATGTTCGAAAGCGGTGTGGAGAGCGCAAAACCGATCGTAAGACCGCCCACTCCCAGCGCGGTGATGAGCGGCGTGATCGAGATGCCGACCGTGCTCAGTACCATCATGCCGCCGAGCACGAAGATTACGAGCTCGGCAAACATCGGCAGCAGCGACGCCGACGGAAGCGCGGCCGTGTGCGAGCTGTACGATTCGACGATCCCCATGACGGCGCGGCCCGCAACGTACGTCGCGGTCGCGACCGCAAACCCGATCAAGATTTTCCGGACGAGGTCGGTCGATTCGACGCTGAGGTGATAGTTGAGAATCGCCGAGTAAACGCCGAGCAGAAACGCCCATAAGACGATCGCAGCGCAAAGCGCGTTCATGCCGGCAGCGATGTGCGGCCAGCGCCGCTTCAGCGCAACGGCCGGCCCGAGCGTGAAGATGCGCTCGACAATCACCCCGACCACGATGCCGCCGACGACGTATGCCAGCGGCCATAGGTCGGCGAGCGTTACGCGGTCCATCGGGCTCGTGCTATGTCGTCTTCTTCAACTTTCTATAGCGTGCGATCAGCGCGTTCGTCGAGCTGTCATGCGCAAAAGGTGAAGGGCCTCCCTTATCGGAGTCCAGCTCCGGAATAATCCGCTGCGCCAAAACCTTGCCCAGCTCCACGCCCCATTGATCGAAAGAATCGATGTTCCAGATCACTCCCTGCGCGAACACGCTATGCTCGTACAACGCAACGAGCTTACCCAAGGCAGCCGGAGTCAAAAGCTGCGCGAGGATTGTATTCGAGGGCCTATTCCCCTCGAACACGCGATGCGGGACGAGCCAGTCGGGCGAGCCTTCCGACTTGACCTGCTCGGGAGTCTTACCGAACGCCAGCGCTTCGCCTTGAGCAAAAACGTTCGCCATCAATATGTCGTGTTGCGTGCCGAGCGGATTGCGCGTCTCGATGAACGCGATGAAATCGCACGGAATCAAGCGCGTTCCTTGATGGATGAGCTGGTAGAACGAATGCTGGCCGTTCGTTCCCGGCTCGCCCCAATAGATCGGCCCGGTATCGCGCGTGACGCGCGTGCCTTCAATCGTGACGTGCTTGCCGTTGCTCTCCATCGTGAGCTGCTGCAAAT
>JBOHTT010000043.1:0-4772 GCA_050733775.1 Vulcanimicrobiaceae bacterium | reverse complement strand
CTCAGCCTCGCCATATTCACGGGCGACTTTCGATCCGTCGCGTACATGACCGGATCGTGGTCTGTCGCGCACATCGAAATTGCCAAGGCGCAATTCCTCGCATTCCTTCTCGCCGTGGCGGTGGCCGCGATCTTCGCGGCGGTACTGCGTTCGACGAGGGTGGGACGTGCGCTGCGCGCCGCGAGCCAAAATGTCGACGGCGCGCGTGCTTGCGGCATCGACATCAATCGCATGCGGACGCTCAGCTTCGCTCTCGGCATCGGAATCGCTGCGGCTGCGGGCAGCTTGCTGAGCATGATTTACGCATACAGTCCGGACACCGGTTCTCAGTTCACATTGCTCGCCTTTAGCGTCGTCGTCCTCGGCGGTTTGGGAAGTTATGCCGGATCGGTAATCGGCGCCGCGGTCTTAGGGCTTGCCGTCTCGTTCGTTGGGTTCTACTTCAACACGCACTTGGGATCGATGATGCCGTATGTGGTGTTCATTTTGGTCCTGTTGTTCCGTCCACAAGGCATTTTGGGAAAAGCAGTCGCGTGATGCCGCGCATGATGGGGATTGCCGCCTTGGCGGTGATGTTTGTCGCGGCAGTCCTCGTGCCGCTTACTGGAAACGGCTATATTCTCTCGTTGTTTTACACGAGCGCGCTTTTCACGGGCTTGGTGTACGGTTGGAACATCATTTCCGGCTACGCCGGCTATCTCTCATTCGGTCAGATCACGTTCTTCGGCATCGGCGCGTACGTCGTCGCGATTGGGACAACTCGCTTTCACGCACCGTGGTATCTCTGTGCATTACTCGCCGGAATACTTTGCGCGGCACTTGCGGTCCCAATGGGTTGGCTGATGCTTCGCCTCAAGGGGCCATTTTTCGCACTCGGCATGCTCGGCCTGGGGCAAAGTCTGCGCATAGCGACGGACGTCATTCCGATCACCGGCGGTGCCGACGGCATCTATCTTCCACCCGGGTCTAACGGGACCGCGGTTTACTACTGGACTCTGGCGATCGTCATTCTTTCGATAGCCCTTACCGCGACGATCGATCGCAACGCGTTCGGACTGCGTCTGCGAGCGTTGCGCGAGGACGAACGTGCAGCGGGAACTCTCGGCGTCGACACGACGTCGACAAAAGTAAAAGCCTTTATCCTCAGTGCGATCGTTCCGGCATTGCTTGGCGGCGGCTACGCGTGGTACCTCACGTACGTCGAGCCGAGCTCGATCTACTCGACCGAGATCGAGCTGCAAACCGTCGCGATGGGAATCTTGGGTGGGATGGGCACGCTGTGGGGACCGCTGGTGGGCGGTGTGCTGATGTCGCAAGTATCGCTTGCGCTCAGCACCAAGTTCCCGCAGACGCATCTGATGATCTTCGGAGCGCTGGTCGTCGTGCTGCTTCTCGTGATACCGCGTGGCATCGTTCCCACATTCGCGGAACGCATTCAGGGCAAACGCAAGCCGCCGGAACCCGAGCCCGCTCCACTCGCGCAAAGCGAACTCGTGACATGACCGCATTGCTCGAGATCGACGGCGTCAGCCGCTCTTTCGGCGGCCTGCGCGCGGTGAACGACGTCAGCTTCAGCGTCGGCGAAGGCGAAGTCGTTAGCATCATCGGCCCGAACGGCGCCGGCAAGACGACGCTCTTCAATGTCATCAGCGGACTGATTCCGCCGTCGTCCGGCGACGTTCGCTTCGCCGGGAAGTCGCTGGTCGGAATGCCGACGCATCGCATCGCCAAAGCCGGAATCGGGCGAACGTATCAAGTGGTGCGGCCGTTCATTCGGCTGTCCGTGATCGACAACGTTGCCGTCGGCGCACTCGCGCACGCACCGAACTACGCAGCCGCACGCAAGGTTGCGGCTGAAATTCTGGAGATGGTCGAGATCAGCCATCTTGCCGAAACGCCGGCCTCGAGCCTGACGCTCACGCAACGTAAGCGCGTCGAGATCGCGCGTGCGCTCGCAATGCGGCCGAAGCTGCTGCTCCTCGACGAGGTGATGGCCGGGCTGAACCCGACCGAAGTCGACAAGATGTGCGGGTTCATCCTCGGGCTGCGAGCGCATGGAATCGCCGCGGTCGGATCGATCGAGCACCTCATGCGTTTCGTTATGAAGATCTCCGATCGCATCATCGTCCTCGACTTCGGTCGAAAGATCGCTGAGGGTACGCCCAAAGAGATCGCCACTCACCCCGAAGTGATCGCCGCCTACTTCGGTTCCCCGCTCGAAACGTGAGCACGCTCCTAAGGGTCGAAGACCTTCACATCAACTATGGCGATTTCGAAGCCGTTCACGGCGTATCGCTGGATGTCGAAGAGGGCGAGATCGTCGCAATCGTCGGCGCAAATGGGGCCGGAAAAAGCACGACGCTGCGCGCCATTTGCGGCCTTACGCCACCCCGCAGCGGCGCCATCATCTACGCGGGCGACCGCGTAGACGGCCTCTTGCCGAAAGATCTCGTGCAGCGCGGAATCGCGCTGGTCCTGGAAGGCCGCCAGCTCTTCCCGGAAATGACGGTCGAAGACAATCTCCTCGTCGGTACGGAGGCGCGCGCAGGCAGCAAGGCGCGCAAAAACTTGGAGGCAATGTATCAGCGGCTTCCGCGCTTGGCCGAGCGGCGCACGCAACTTGCGGGCACGCTTTCCGGCGGCGAGCAGCAAATGGCTGCGATCGCGCGCGCGCTCATGTCCGAGCCGCGTCTGTTGCTGCTCGACGAACCGTCACTCGGTCTTGCACCCGTGATCGTCCAGCAAATCTTCGACTGGATTCGCGACATCCACAAAGCGGGAACGACGGTTCTGCTGGTCGAGCAAAACGTGGCCGCGTCGTTGCAGTTGGCGCGTCACGCGTACGTTTTGTCGGAAGGACGCGTCGCGCTCCACGGACCGGCAGAAGAAATCGCGCGCGACGCCGGCGTTCGCCAAGCGTATTTGGGTGCGTAGCACGAGCCTCGAAAAAAGTCGCAAAACTCGCGGAAATCGCGAAAAAAATAACGGGGAAATGTCGATTTTCCTTGAAAAGGGCGTATAATCGGGCCTGGCAGCGTTTTGCCGCCAGGCAATATCAGATGTCCATCGCACAACCTCGTGAAAGGACACGATGACAAAACCTGAACTCATCCGGGAGCTCGCGGAAGATTTCGAGCTGCCCCGTCGACAGATCGCTGAACTCGTCGATTCGATTCTCGAGCGGATGACGGCCATCCTGAAAAAGGGCGAAAAAGTCCAGCTCGCACCGTTCGGCCAGTTCAAGGTCCGTAACCGTCCCGCACGCATGGCGCGCAATCCGCAAACGGGCGAGCCGGTCAAGGTTCCCGCGAAGCGCGTAATGCGATTCCTTCCCAGCCGTGCGCTCAAAGAAGCCGTCGGCGTGAAGCGCGGCGCCAGCAAAGCGTCCAAGGGCGGTGCCAAGAAAGCGCGCAAGGCCGCGCCGGCCCGGAAAGCAAAGCGCCGCTAAAAAGATGACGCGGGGTCGGCGCCAAAGACCGTTCCATGGCGCACGACCCCGCGATTTTTTCTCCGGAGGAGTGCCTCGAGCGCGATAAGCTCGAACGGCTGCAGCTCGAACGGTTGCAGGCGCTGTTTACGCGACTCCGTGCGAACGTCGCATTCTATCACGAGCGGCTGGATGGGATCGCACAGCCGCGTTCGCTTTCCGATCTTGCGGCGCTGCCGTTCACGCGCAAGGTGGACTTCCGCGAAACCTATCCGCTCGGACTCCTCGCCGTCGAGCAATCGGCGCTGCGCCGAATTCACGCGTCCTCCGGCACGACGGGAACGCCGACGATCGGCGCGTACACGGAGCGCGATCTCGCGGTGTGGGGCGAAGTCTGCGCACGGTGTCTGGCAGCAGCGGGAATGCGTCCCGGCGAGATGTTTCAGGTCGCATGGGGCTACGGCTTGTTCACGGGCGGCCTGGGCATGCACGTCGGTGCGGAGCGCTTGGGTGCGTGCGTCGTTCCGGCATCGAGCGGCAACACGGCGCGCCAGATGCAGCTCATCGAAACGCTGCCGGTGTGCGGGATCGGCTGCACGCCGAGCTACGCACTGCTGCTGGCAGAGCGCTTCCGTCAAGAGAACCGCAAACCGCAGAAGCTGCGCGTTGCGGTGTGCGGCGCCGAAGCCTGGACCGTTGAAATGCGCGCCGAGCTGGAAGAGCTGCTGGCCGTCACGGCAACCAACATTTACGGACTCACCGAAATCATCGGTCCGGGCGTCGCGCAGGAATGTGCGAGCGCGAAGGCCGGCTTGCACGTATTTGAGGATCACTTTCTTCCCGAGATCGTCGATGTGACGACTGGAGAACCCGTGCCGGACGGTCAGCTCGGCGAGCTGGTGCTTACGACGCTGACGCGCGACGCGATGCCGGTTCTCCGGTATCGTACGGGCGATATCACGCGAATTAACCGCGAGCCCTGCAGTTGCGGACGGACGCAGGCACGTATGGAGTGGATCGTCGGCCGCGTTGACGACATGATCACCGTGCGCGGCGTCAACGTCTTTCCCACGGCAATCGAGGAAATCGTGCTCTCCTTCGACGAGCTCACCGCGAACTATCGCATTTTGGTCGACCGCGCTCATGGTGGCCTGGATCGGTTGACGGTCGAGATCGAGCATGCCCCGGACGCCCACATCGATGCTGCGGCACTTCGTGCGGCCGTCGAGCGCAAGCTGGCCGACACGCTCACCGTCTCCCTCGATGTCCGTATCCTGGCACCGATGACGCTCGAGCGCGTCGAGGTGGGGAAGGTCAAGCGCGTCATCGACAACCGGACGATGGC
>JBOHTT010000042.1:0-2097 GCA_050733775.1 Vulcanimicrobiaceae bacterium | reverse complement strand
GCTTGAGACGCCGGACTGTTTCGCTACACGGAATGGACGACGATGCCGCGCGGGTCGTCGAGTTCGAGCGTGCGCACGAGATAGCGCGGCAGCTTGATATCGGCGCCTGCAATACCGAGATAACCTCGAAGAACGCGTCCGTCACGAATCAACAGACCGCTGACGTGCTTGGCCGTATTGATGGCCGTCGCAAAGCAGATGCCTTGCGCCCACGCGATGATCGCCGTGTTCACACCAATGACCGAACCGTGTGCGTCGACGAGCGGTCCACCGGAATTTCCCGGATTGAGTGCCGCGTCGGTTTGAATTACGTTGTCGATGAGGTGGCCGGATTGCGAACGAAGCGTGCGCCCGAGCGCGCTGACGACGCCGGCGGTGACCGTGGTTTGCAGACCGTACGGATTGCCGAGAGCAATCACGAGTTGCCCCGGCCGCACCATCGCTGAATCGCCCAGCGTCGCATGGACGAGATCGTTGCCGGCGATTCGAATGACGGCGAGATCGGTGGCGGGATCGTCGCCGATCAGCTGCGCGTCATAACGGTGTCCGTCGAGGGTCGCAACCGAGATCGCTTTCGCGCCTTGGACGACGTGGCTGTTCGTCAGCGCGAAGCCGTCCGGCGTGATAATGAAGCCGGAGCCCGCGCCACGGCCGCTCGCGCCTGCAACGTCGATGCCGACGACGGATGGGCTCGCGACATCGACGGCGTGCATTACCGCTGCGGAATAGGGATCGAGTGGATGGTCTAAGACGTTTGTCACTTGAGCCTCCCAACAACCGCGCGGCGACCTCTGGGGTTTCACCACCCGTGGGGATGCGTTATCGCATGCTGCTGGTCATGACGCTTGCGCAAATCGGCGCCTCCGTCGTGCAGCAAGGCTACGGTTCGCTTTCGCCGGCGATCGTCGGTTTTTTTCACCTCACGAAAGCGCAGCTGGGGCTTTCGATCACGTCGCTAGCGTTGGGGTCTGCGGTCACGGTTGCGCTCGGTGGCGCGCTGGTCGATCGCTTCGGCGAACGCAACGTGACGATGTTCGCGGGATGCAGCGTCTGCACGACGCTCATCGTCGGCGCAATCGTTCCGTCGTACGGATGGCTCGTCGGGTGTCTGTTCTTTGTCGGCGTCGCCTATGCGACGCTCACGCCCGCCGGCGGTCGCGCGATTTTGATTTGGTTCGAACGCGACCGCGGGCTCGCGATGAGCATTCGGCAGATGGGCGTTCCGATTGGTGCCGTCATCGGCGGTTCGATCATGCCGCTCGTGGCGGTGCGTTACGATTATCAAGTTGCGCTGATCGTAGGCGCGCTCTTCGCGCTGTTCTTGACGACGGGAGCAGCGTCGCTCTACCGCGATCCGGAAGGGACAGAGTTTCCTCCGACGCGGTTCCGGCATCTCATGAGCGGCATGAAGACGATCGCGCGCGATCCGCGGACCATCTGGCTCACGAGCAGCTGCATGGTGCTCGCGGGTTTGCAGCAGGTGATGAACGGGTTCTTATCGCTCACGGCAACGAATCGCGCGCACACGTCGCTCGCACTCGCGGCCTCGGCTTTCGTGACGGCGCAAGTCGCTGCAATCGTAGGGCGCGCAATTTGGGGACGCGTGAGCGATTCGATGTTCGGGGGCGATCGCGTGGTGCCCGTGATGTACAGCTGCGTCATCGCGATTTTTGCGGGCATCGGACTTGCGGCAACCCATCCGGGATCGCTCGCACTGTTGTTTCCAAGCGCGTTTGCGCTCGGATTCGCCGCTGCGGGCTGGAACGGACTCTTCTCGGCGGCGATGGCCGAGATCGGCGGACCGCGTTTTGCCGGCAGCGCAATCGGCATCGGCTTGACCGCGATTTTTTTCGCGTCGGCGTTCGGTCCGTGGTTTTTCGGCGAATTCGCCGATCGCTTCGGTCTCGTTTCCGCTTGGCTGTTCACCTCGGCTCTTTCCGCCGTCGCGCTCGTGCCCGCGTTCTTGGCCCGCAAAGCATTCAGACATGCCGAAATGCAGGAGCGAGCGTCGCTGGGTTAGTTATAGGTACAGGCCGTTTCGTGCCCAGATGGCGGAATTGGTAGACGCGCTGGTTTCAGGTATCAGTGGCCGCGAGG
>JBOHTT010000041.1:0-2037 GCA_050733775.1 Vulcanimicrobiaceae bacterium | reverse complement strand
TCTGAACTCCCGTTCATCGAAGGCGACAGCGTACTCATTCGCTCATCTCGGTGCCTCGAGGCTCGTGGATTAATCATTCGGTAATCACGTGGTATAGCAGGACATCGTTGGTTCGGCGATCGCGGCGTGCGGTTTGGGAACGCTTGTCTACGGTCTCATTCGCTTGCAAAGCGGCCTCGACGCGATTGCCACACTCACCATCGCTATAGGCGTCCTATTGCTGGCCCTGCTGATCGCCTACGAAAGATGGGGCGCGCGCGAGCCGATGCTTCGGCCGGATCTCTTTGCATCGCCGGTGTTCACCGGCGCGAATCTCTACACGTTCTTTCTTTACGCGGCGCTCGGAGGCGGTCTCTATTTCCTACCGTTCGACTTGATCGACGTGCACGGCTACTCGCCGCTCGCAGCAGGAGCTTCGCTGCTTCCGTTCGTCCTTATTATCGGTTTCGCATCACGCTGGACGGGCGGCCTCGTGTCGCGCATCGGCCCAACCGTTCCGCTCGTCGCCGGCGCTCTGGTTGCCGCCGCCGGCTTTGCCGCTTTCGCGATTCCGGGAACGGGCGGATCCTATTGGACGACGTTCTTTCCGGCATCGCTGCTCTTGGGAATAGGAGGCGCGTTTTTCGTCGCGCCGCTGACGGCGACTGTCATGGATGCCGCGCCGGCGCGGGAAGTGGGCATTGCGTCGGGAATCAACAACGCCGTCGCGCGCGCAGCGGGGCTGATCGCGATCGCCGCAATGGGTTTGCTCGCAACTCCGCACGCGGGCGCTGCTCGCGAGGCGTTTGCTGCAGGTTTTCGCGAAGTCATGCTCGTCGCCGCGGCACTGTCGCTGTGCTCCGCAGTGGTAGCCCTACGGATGATGAGGTTTCTGAAAGCAGTGCCGATATGACCGCCATCTATCGAGAATACGCGCAAGAAGAGTTGGATCGCCAGTACGACAATTCGCGCGCGGTCCCGGAGCACGAGCGCTTCTTCAACTTGTATCGCGAGCTCTCGGAGCGGGCCCGCGGAGAGCTGACCTGCCGGCTCGACGTTGCGTACGGCACGTCGTCGATGGAAAAGCTCGACGTCTTTCCGAGCGGAAAGACGGACGCCCCGACGTGGATATTCATCCATGGCGGCTATTGGCGGCGGCTGGACAAGAGCGATTTCAGTTTCGTTGCCGACCCTTTTACGTCCGCGGGCATCTCCGTCGTCTCCGTGAATTACGCGCTGGCGCCGAACGTCAGCGTCGCGGAGATCGCGCGGCAAGTCCGTGCGGCAACGCGCTGGACGTTAGAGCACGCTCACGATTGGGAAGGCGATCCGGCACGCGTTTTCATCGGCGGTCATTCCGTCGGCGGGCAGCTGGCCGCGCTCGCTGCCGCGGCGGAGGACGTGCAGGGCGTCACCTCGATCAGCGGGCTTGCCGATCTCGAACCCGTCGCGTTGTCGTATGTCAACGAGTGGGCGAGACTCGCAGGCGACGATATCGTTTCGCTCAGCCCCGTGCATCAAGTTCCGAAGCGCGAGCTACCCCTCATTGCGTACGCAGGCGCAAAGGAAACGGATGAATTTCGACGTCAGACGGCAATTTTGGCCGACGCGTGGCGTGCGCGAAACTATACGGTCGACGAAGGATACGTTGCGGGCGAAGACCATTTCTCGATCGCGCTCGAGCTGCACGACCCGTGGAGCGATCTTACGAAGGCAATCCTCGCGCAGTGCCTTGGTCGTACGGGAAACGCTTCGGGTAGCGCCTGAGGAGCTAGCGTTCGCGATGTCATGGTGAGCGGAGCGCTCGGTACGAGCGCGGAGTCGAACCACGCGCCGTAATCCTGCCGGTAGCGAAACGATACTGAAGAGTCGATGGCATGATCGTGCCCGCTGCCTACGGTGACCGTTGCGCTACCCGGAATTGCACGGCCCGTGGTTCGACTCCGCGCTCGTACCGAGCGCTACGCTCACCATGACATCGCGAACGCTAGCTCCTCAGGCGCTACCCGAAGCGTTTCCCGTACGACCAAGGCACTGCGCGAGGATTGCCTTCGTAAG
>JBOHTT010000040.1:0-12714 GCA_050733775.1 Vulcanimicrobiaceae bacterium | reverse complement strand
CGCATTGCGTCCGCGAGTATGCGCGTGCTTGCGCGATCGCGGTTGGGTTCTCGACGTAGCCGTCGCGCGCTCGGTAGCGGATCCGCGAGCGCCTAGCATCCTCGCTCAGAGGCCGTAGCGCTCCCAGCCTTTTCTCCACTTCCTCTAACATCGAGTTAAAGCGTCGATCATAATGCCGGCGCTACGATGAGCGCGGAGGAAGTCATCTTGTTTATTCGTACGCTCTCGGCCGTCGCTCTCGCGGCAACGGTCATCACCTCCGGAACGGTAATGGCACAAGCACAAACCGTTCCGGGCAACCCACCGGCCGCGGCCGCACCGGCACCGCATCAGCATCGCAGTGAAATGCGGATGTTCGACGGTCTCGGTCTCACGCCCGATCAGACCGCGCAGATCCAGGCGATTCAGAAAAAGTATCGCCAGCAGCAACGCAAGGAGATCATGGCGGTTCTCACGCCCGATCAGCGGCAAAAGCTGCACGACAAGTTCGCGGCAATGCGCGCTCGTCATCCGTGACCTTCTAGCCTTTCGCAAGGACGTTCCGCCGGGCAACATGAAGCCGCCCGCGTGGGGAGCAGCCACGATGTCCGCATCGGTATCGATGTCGGCGGTACGTTCACGGATGCCGTCGCTATCGATGCCGGTTCTTTCGAGTTGCTCGGGCACGTCAAAGTGCCGACGACGCACCGCGCTGCTGAAGGCGTCGCACTTGGCATCATCGATGCGCTGCACCGGTTGCTCGAACGCCTCGCGATCGACCCGTCCAGCGTATCGTTTATCTCGCATGGAACCACGCAGGCGACGAACGCATTGCTGGAAGGCGACGTCGCGCAAGTCGGCGTCGTCGGGATCGGTAAAGGCTTAGAAGGACTCCGCGCGCGTCAACAAACGCGGCTCCCACCAATCGAGCTCGCGCCCGGGACGTTCTTGCGCTGTCTGCATCGATTTCTTGCAGCGACGATTCCGCGGCCGGAGCAGGCGCGCGAAATCGTAGACGCCTTGGTGAGCGACGGCGCCCAAGCGATCGTTGCTGCGGGATTGTACAGCGTCGACGATCCGTCTGCGGAGAATACCGTCGTGCAAGCGGCGGCATCCCGCGGCGTTCCGGCGACCGGCTCGCACGAAGTTACGAAACTATACGGCTTGCGTACCCGCACGCGTACTGCAGCCATCAACGCGTCCATTCTCCCGAAGATGCTGGAGGTTGCAGATTGCGTCGAGCGCAGCGTCGCGGACGCAGGCATCGCCGCGCCGCTCATGATCATGCGCGGCGACGGCGGCGTGATGAACGTCGATCAGCTGCGCCGCCGTCCGATTCTGACCCTCGTATCCGGCCCGGCAGCGGGCGTTGCGGGCGCGCTGATGTACGAGAAAGTCTCGGACGCTATCTTTCTCGAGGTCGGCGGCACGTCCGTCGACATCTCGGCAATTCGCGACGGCCGCGTGCAATTGCGCTATGCCGTCATCGGTGGCCACCGTACGTATTTGCAATCGCTCGACGTGCGTTCCGTCGGCGTCGGTGGCGGCTCGATGCTGCGCGTGCGCGGCAGCGCGCTCGACGTTGGTCCGCGCAGCGCGCACATCGCGGGACTCGAATATGCAGTTTATCAGGATGAGGCGACGTTCGAGAATGCGCGCCTGGTCGAATTTCGTCCGTTGCCGCCGGACCCGGAAGATTATTTGAGAGTCGAAACGGCGAGAGGGCGATTCGGGCTGACGCTGACGTGCGCGGCGAACGTTGCCGGTTTCGTCCCCGAGCGCGACTGGGCCGAAGGCAATCGCGCCGCTGCCGAAGCGGCATTCGTACCTCTTTCGCAACGCCTCGGCCGGAGCGTCGGCGAGATCGCGCGCGACGCGGTGAATGCGGCCGTCGCGAAAACGCGGCCAACCGTGGAGGCGCTGATGCGCGAGTACGGGATGGACCACGCGCAGGTCGTGCTGGTCGGAGGCGGCGGCGGCGCCGCGACGCTCGTGCCTGCGCTCGCGCAGGCTCTCGGTTGCGAATATCGCATCGCCGGCAACGCGCCGATTATTTCGCCGATTGGGGTCGCGTTGGCGCTGGTGCGCGACGTCGTCGAACGCATGATTCCCAATGCAACTTCCGACGATATTCGCCGCGTGCGCGATGAAGCGGAAGACGCTGCCGTCGCTGCCGGCGCGTCGCGCGACACCGTCGAAGTCGAAGTCATCGTCGATGCGCAGCGCAACATCGTGCGTGCAATTGCGAGCGGTGCGACCGAATTGCGCGCCCGCGAATTCGCGCGGGCCGATGCAAACGAGGAAGAACGCCGGAAGGCGGCAGCCCAATCGATGGCGGCTTCGCCGGAGGCCGTCGAGCTCGCAGCGCAAACGCCGGAGTTTTCCGTCTATAAGGCGGCGATTCGGCCTAGCGGGCCATTCGCGAGGTTTTCGAAGCCGAAAGACGCCGTTCGCGTCGTCGATCGGGAGGGCGTCGTTCGGCTACGGCTCGGCGACGCGCGTCTGTTTCAGGCACGCAGCGGCGACGTTACGCAAGAGGTGCGCAACGTGCTCGAGCGTTTCACGACCTACGGCGACGCGGGTAAGATGCTCCCGAGCTTGCACCTGCTCGTGCGAGACAAGATCGTGAGCTTGAGCGGCTTGCCGGATGCGGAGCTGATCGTCTCGGCGGCAGCCGATCACGTGCGCTCGGCCGATCCCGGCGAGCCGAGCGTCATCGTCGCTGAGGTTCGCTCGTGATCGCGCGCGCGCTCGCGGCTGCTTTGGGATTGCGCGTGACGGAGCGACGTGCCGGCGGCGTCGCTCCGTACCGTTGCGTCATCGCGGAGCTGCACGAGCGCAGCAAAACGATCGTGCTTTATCGCGACGCGCTCGAGCTGCTGGGCAGGCTCGTCGACTCGGGGCGTTTGCCGTTCGACCGCGCGCAGCTCGACGAGATCGCGATAGCGCACGAATGCTTTCATGCCCGCGCGCCGCAAGGCAGCGAAGAGTCGGCGCACGCCTTTGCTGCGTCGCTGCTAGGTCTGACGGAGTCGCCGGCCGTTCTGAACGACGCTCTGGCGCGGCATTTGGCCGGTGTCGCATGACCGGCATCATGCTGCTCGTGGCAATGGCGTTCTTCGTCGTGCTCATCATGACGCGCAAGCTTGCAACGCCGCTGGCGCTGCTCGCGCTTTCCGTCGTCATCGGCCTCATCTTAGGCGTGCCGTGGCTCGGCAAATCCGACGATAGTATCTTGAGCGGCATCATCACGAACGGGGCGACTGCGCTCGCGGGCACGATGATCGCCGTGATTTTCGGCAGCTGGCTCGGCGCGGTGATGGACGATACCGGGATCGCGCAAACGCTGGTGCGAAAAGCCGTCGAGCTCGGCGGCGACCGTCCTTACGCGGTTGCTTTTGCAGTCTGGTTCGTCGGCATTTTCGTCGGCACGGTAACCGGCAGCGCGCCGGCTGCAATCTTGATCGGCCTCATCGGCATTCCGGCGATGCTTGCTGCAGGCGTTCCACGCGGCGTTGCAGCATCGACCGTCGTCGTCGGGCTGTGGTGCGGCAACCCGCTGCAATTGCAGACGTGGAAATATCTGTCGCAAGCGCTCGGCGTTCCACAAGGGGAGGTCGTGAGCTTCATGCTGCGCCTCTTTCCAATCGTGCTCGTGGCCGGCGTTGCATTTCTCTTCGTGCAATCGCGCATCGCCGGGCGCGTTCACACGTGGGCGGTTTCGGCGGCGCGTATCGATCGGCCGATTCGTCACGCACCGTGGTACGCGCTGGTGACGCCGGCGATTCCGATCGTCCTCGTGCTCGGTAGCGCCGCGTTCGGCATCACGCTGGACGTCATACCGGCGCTGATCATCGGCATCGTGTACGGCGTGCTGACGACGAAGCCCGCCGAATTCAACAGCGTGATGCTGCGGACCGCGTACAAAGGGCTCGAGCTGGCTGCGGCGCCCACGTACTTGTTCATCGTGATCGGCATGTTGCTCACGGCAGTACGAATGCCTGGGGTCGTCGGAGCCTTGCAGCCGATCGTCGGTACGATCTCGCCGCACAATCCATGGGTCTACGCGATCGGCTTCGGTCTGCTCGCGCCGCTCGCGCTGTATCGCGGTCCGCTGAACATCGTAGGAATGGGCGTGGGAATTGCGGGCGTGCTGCTCGCGCTCGGCACGTATCCCGCGCTGCTCGTCCTCGGAACCTTCGCCTCGCTCGGCGGCATCGTCGGCGTATCTGATCCAACCGGAACGCAAACGGTGTGGAGCGCGGAATATGCCGGCGTGCGTCCGGAAGACGTGATGCGGCAAACGCTGCCGTTCACGTGGGCCGCCGCGTTCGCCGGCGTCATCCTTGCCGTCTTTCTTTTCTTGAAGTAATTATTTTGAGTGTCAGGATACGCTGCCGGCGATCGCCTTGAGGTCTTTGACGTCGAGGTCGCCGACCAGCGCGAAGACGAGGCCTTTTTCCTTCCACGACAGCAGCGTGGTCGTGCCTTGATTCACGTAGGTCGCATCGCGGTTGCCGATTTTCGTCGCGAGCGGCTGCAGGCGCCCGTAGTCCGGCGGCGCGTTCGACGCGCTCTCGAACAGCGAGAGCGACCGGATACCGTCGGAATACAGGAGGTGCAGCGTCTTGATGCCTTTGAGCGTTGCGACGTCCGCGCTCATGAGCGTGAAGCCTTCCGGCAAGTAGTGCGGGCCGGCCGGATTGAAGCCCGCTTGTGCGAGCACGCGGCTGACGTCGGTCGACGCCGCACCCGGTTCGTCGTTTTGCACGAGCGTGTAGCCGCGCGGCAGCGGTGTAGCAAACACCGCCGGCGGTATCGCTGCCGTGTACCGGATGTCTTCGAATTGCACGCGCGAACCGACGGTGCCGTTCGCGTGATACGTCTCTCTCTGAAGAATCAGCCTCGTATCGGCATCGATCCACAGACGCATGACGAGCTCTCCGGTGAAGCGGTTGATGAGCGCGCACGGGATCGTCGCGCGTCCTGCAACGATTTTCGTTCCCGACAACACGGGCCGGTAGTTTGCGAGCAGCAAGCCGAGATTTCCGTTCGCAACGGATTCGCCGTAGGGCTGCCCGTGCGAGGCGACGACGCGAAGACGCTTTGCGTCGTACGTCATCGTATCGTCGCTGCGAACGATCACGCTATCGCCGTACAAGCTCTCCGGTGCAAGATAGACTTTATGCGTCTGATCCGGCGCCAAGTGCTCTTCTTTGACGATCGTTGCGTCGGAGCCGTTCGCGCCGAAACGAATGGTTTGGACCTGCGCAACGTACGAGACCGTTTTCTCCGCATTCATTGCCGCGCGGAGGAGGTCGGCGGCGCGCACGTCGTCCCGGCTTACATTGGACGTTGCCGTTGCGCTGGGTGTTGGGCTGGGAGCCGCCGCTGCGGTATTCGCCGCCGCTACAGCTACCAGCGAAAGGACGATGGCCGCGCGCTTAGCGCGCGCCATCATCAAATGAAGCCATAATCGCGCTGCCGCGATCTGCCAACGGATTCTGCTGCGCGTGCGCGGCGTATTGCTGCAAGTAATAGGAAACGGGCACGCGCGCCGGTGCTGGTGGCGGCGACAATGCCGGCACGAGTAGGAAAGCCGCGGCGGCCACTGCAGCTGCAACCGGTACGAACACCAGTGGACGAGCCCAGGCGCCCAACGCTTCCCATGCAGTCGGCCGATGCTGGGCGATGCGAGCCATGATCGCGGCGTGCATTCCCGCCGGCATCTCCATCTCCGTCGCTCGCGCGGTTGCGCGCAGCCGATCCGCAATCGACGCTTCGAGATCCATTTCGCGCGTGCACGCCTCACAGCTATGGAGGTGTGCGAGAACCTCGGCGTCCTCGCTGGGCGAGAGCTCGTGATGCAGGTAGTCGATTAGGGTAGCGCTGCTGACGTGTTGCTTCATCGTGACTGTGACCGTTGATATTCTTCTTGGACGAGCCGGCGTAGGAGTGCTCGGGCGCGGTGGAGCCTCGAGCGGACCGTTCCGATCGAGCATCCCATGATGTCCGCGATTTCTTGGTAGCTGTATTCCTCGATATCGGCTAGGATGATGACTTGCCGCTGATCGGACGAAAGCTTTTGCAACGACCGAGACAGCTGCTCTGAGAGTTGCCGCTCGACATATTCGTCGATGGGATTGACGGCCAGTGGTCGCTCGCCGCCAAAGTCCTGACGGACATTGTCGTCCGGTATCTCCTCTTGGAAACGTCCCTTTCGGCGTCTTAGTTCGTCGCGATAGAGATTCGTGACGATTCGGTAGATCCAGGAAAGGAACGAAGTGCCTGGTTGGAAAGAGTGCCAAGCCCGGTAGACGCGGATAAAGGCTTCCTGAGAGAGATCGCGTGCGTCGCTGTCGTTGCCCGTCAAGCGGAAGGCGAAATTGTAGGTGGCCTTGCCGTATTGGGCGATCGCCCGCTCGACAAAGGCGATTTGCTCGGCAGACGGCGGCTCGGGGGGCTTGCGCGGGACTCCCACGGGGCACTGTTTCTGTGCCGCCTGAGAAGGCCGCCTCCGGAGGGCTCCCTTCCTTCGACAGGGGCGGGCGTATCGAGGGTACGAATCTGAGGTCCCCGAGCCGCCCCCCGGGCGGCTTCTCGCACTCAATACCCTGAAATGGAGGCGGTCTCAACCCGCGCATGATCTCGACACGCGTTCCGATGGAGAATAGCGACACAGTAAGCTCGATCGTATCGCTGCTTGTTCGCTTTCCGGAGATTTCGTCGCTGTGGTCGCATCCGACCGACGGCACGTTATTGCTTACGTACGTCGTGGGTCGCCGATTGACGAAACCCGAGCAGCGCGATTTGGCCGCGATGCTGGACGACCACGTGCGCGCGTTCGTTGCGCTTGAGGGCCGCGACGTACGCATGATCAACGTGCGATGCGAGACGGATCAGAAGGTGACGTTCGTGCATTGCACCCGGGACTCGGCCTCGTTCACGCGCGAGGAGCTGCTGCTGCAAATCGGCATGCTCGGCGAGCGCTTCGGTGATGCGCTTGTAAAGAATCCCGTCGAAGATCCGCCGGACGAAGAAATGGCAGCCCTTGAAGACGAGGAAGTCGAACATGCCATCGACGCGATGCGCGATCCCGCGCAGAAGCGCTCGCTTGTCGGTTATCGCGACGAAAAGCGCGTCATGGTCTACTTCGTGAAACATCGGAAAGCAAAGGCTTCGGCTCGCAGATAGGCACCCACCTCAATGTCCTCGTCATCGGCGACGTGGTCGGTTCACCGGGCCGTGAAGCCCTCGCACGCTGCCTGCCATTGGCGCGCGAACAGCACAAGATCGATTTCTGCATCGCTAACGGCGAGAACGCCGCAGGTGGCTTCGGTCTAACGGTTTCGACCGCCGAAGATCTCTATGCCGCGGGTGTCGACATCATCACGAGCGGCAACCATATTTGGGACAAGCGCGAGCTGCGCCAGCATTTGGATGAGACCGACCGCATCGTGCGGCCCGCGAACTATCCGCCGGGGACGCCGGGACGCGGCTGGGCTGTGGCCGAGGTCGACGGCGTCCGCATCGCCGTCCTCAATCTCATGGGCCGCGTCTTCATGCCTGTCGTCGACGATCCGTTTCGCGCGGCGACCGAGATGGTCGACGAGCTTCGGCTAACGACGCCGATCCTCGTGGTCGATATGCACGCCGAAGCGACGTCCGAAAAGATGGCGATCGCGAGATTTCTCGACGGCCGGGTATCCTTCGTCTACGGAACGCACACGCACGTGCAGACTGCGGACGAACAGATTTTTCAGGGCGGCACCGCCTACCTCACCGACGTCGGCATGACGGGACCGATGGACGGCATTATCGGCATGGAGTCGGTGGGAGTCATCGACCGATTCACGAGCGCCTACGCCGAGCGCTTCAGCGTCGTCAAGGCAGGGCCCAAACAATTTTGCGCCGCGACGGTTTCAATCGACCGCGCAACCGGTAAGGCAGCAGAGATCAAGCGAATTTTCCTGCGAGGGATAGCATGAGCGGAGGCGTCTCCAGCGAGCCGCCACGAAGCCCAGGAACCCACATCCTCAAAGTGTCAGCTCAAAGCAATCCTAATTCCGTCGCCGGTGCCTTGGCCGGCGTCATGCGCGAGCGCGCGACCGCAGAGCTTCAGGCAATAGGAGCCGGAGCAACCAATCAAGCGGTGAAGGCCATCGCTATCGCGCGCTCGTATCTCGAGTCGAGCGCGTACGATCTCGTCTGCCTCCCCGAGTTCATTGACGTTGAGATCGACGGTAAGGAGCGAACTGCGATCCGCTTGGCTGTAGAACGCCGTAATCGAACCGTTTGATCGTCGACTTCCATTCCCACACCCGTAATAGTGACGGGAGTTTGTCGACGGCGGACCTTGTCGCGGCGATGGAGCGGCGCGGAGTCTCCGTTTTCTCGATCACCGATCACGATACGACGCGCGCGTACGACGAGCTGCCGCCGACGCGCGGCCGAGTGATTTCGGGCATCGAGATCAACACGACGCGCGACGGTGTCGACATTCACGTTCTCGGCTACGGCTTCGATCCGTCGAAGGCCGCTCCGATTCACGAGACCCTCACCGCAAATCGCGAAGCGCGTCGCGTGCGTATAAAGAAGATGATTGAGCTGCTCGTGCGCGCGGGCTATCCTCTTACCGAAGAGATGGTGGCGGCGGAAGCAGAAGGCAGCGAGTCCTTGGGACGGCCGCACGTTGCCAAGGCGCTGGTGCGAAACGGTATGGTGCGCGACGTGCAGACCGTTTTTCAAGAGCTCGTCTCGCGCAAAGGGCCGGCATTCGTTCCGTCTGCGCACATCACCGCGCCACAGGCAATCGACGCGATCGCGCGCGCCGGCGGCGTTCCGGTTCTCGCGCATCCCGGCCGACTGAACGACTACGGGATCATCGAGGAGATGGCCGAAACCGGGGTCGTCGGTTTGGAGGTCTTCTATCCGACGCACACCCCGACGCAAACGTCGTATTTCCGCGAGCAGGCGGCGCGCCTCGGCCTCGTGATGACGGCCGGCTCGGACTTCCACGACTCGCGCTGGAACTCGAGCGTCGTGGGCGTCGAGGTTGAAGAAGCCGACATCCGGCCGTTCCTCGAGCTCTTGCAACGTTAGCAATGCAAGCAAGCAGTGGAGAGAAGGGCGGCTTGTGTCGAAAACTCAGAGAGCCGTTTCGAGAATAGGAGCTTTAGATTGCAGGTAGTGGAAAAGGCCCGCGGCGACGTCAAGGACGCCGGGCTCGCTGAGGCCGGGCGTTCGCGCATCGCATGGGCCGGTTCGTTCATGCCGGTGCTGGCGCAGATTCGCGAGCGATTCGCCAAGGACAAGCCGCTTGCGGGCATACGCATCGGCGCGTGCCTGCACGTCACGACCGAGACGGCAAACCTGATGCTCGCGCTCAAGGCCGGCGGCGCGGAGCTCGCGCTGTGTGCCAGCAATCCGCTTTCGACGCAAGATGACGTCGCGGCTGCGCTCATGGAGTCGTACGGTATTCCGACCTTCGCGATCAAGGGTGAAGACAACGACACGTACTACCGTCACATCGAATCCGTGATCGCCACGAAGCCGCAAATGTCGATGGACGACGGCTGCGATCTGGTGACGACCATCATGACCAAGCATAAGCCGCTCCTGGCGCAGATGATCGGCGGTTGCGAAGAAACGACGACCGGCGTCATTCGCTTGCGCGCGATGCAGAAGGACGGCGTATTACCCTATCCCGTGATCGCCGTCAACGATGCGCTCACCAAGCACATGTTCGATAATCGTTACGGCACCGGCCAATCGACGCTCGACGGCATCATTCGCGCCACCAACGTGCTGCTCGCGGGCTCGACGCTCGTCGTCTGCGGCTACGGATGGTGCGGCCGCGGCGTGGCATCGCGCGCGAAAGGCCTCGGTGCGCACGTCATCGTGACGGAAGTCGATCCGCGCAAAGCGATCGAGGCCGTGATGGACGGCTTTACCGTCATGCCCATGGCCGACGCCGCGAAAATCGGTGACATCTTCGTCACGGTGACCGGCAATTGGCACGTCGTAAGCGGCGAGCATTTTGCGGCCATGAAAGACGGCGCGATCGTCTGCAACTCAGGGCACTTCAACGACGAGATCGATTTGGAAGCAATCCAGAAGGCGTCGAGCGACCACGACCGTCCGCGCCCGTTCGTCGAGCGCTACACGGTCAAGAACGGAAAGAAGATCTCGATCCTTGCCGATGGGCGCTTGATCAATCTGGCTGCGGGCGAAGGCCATCCCGCGGCGGTCATGGATATGTCGTTTGCCAATCAGGCGCTTGCGGCAGCGTATCTTGCCGGCGAGCACAAGCGGCTGGAAAAGAAAGTCTACTCAGTTCCGGAAGCGATCGACGAAGAGGTCGCGGGGCTGAAGCTCGCATCGATGGGCGTGCGCATCGATACGCTCACGCCCGAACAAGTTAAATATCTTGCGTCGTGGTCGGAGGGAACGTAATGGCATATCAGCGGCTCTTCACGAGCGAATCGGTTACCGAAGGGCATCCTGACAAGGTCGCCGACCAAATCTCCGACGCCGTTCTCGATGCGATCATGGAAAAGGACCCGATGGGTCGCGTCGCCGTCGAGACGTTCGCAATCACCGGTCAAATCCACATTGCGGGCGAGGTGACGACGTCGACGTACATCGACATCCCGCGTATCGTTCGCTCGACGATCGCCGACATCGGCTACACGAAATCGCACGTCGGCTTCGACGCGGAAACCTGCGGCGTGAGCGTGTCGATCGACGAACAATCGCCCGACATCGCGCTCGGCGTCGATTCCGCGCTGGAAACAAAGGAAACCGGCTCGCACGATGCGTTCGACAAGATCGGCGCGGGCGACCAAGGCATGATGTTCGGTTACGCCTGCCGCGAGACGCCGGAGCTCATGCCGCTCCCGATCACGCTCGCACACAATTTAACGCGGATGCTCTCCTCCGCGCGCAAGAACGACGACATTCCCTATCTGCGTCCCGACGGCAAGTCGCAAGTGACGGTTGAGTACGACGGCCAGCGCCCGGTGCGCGTCGATGCGGTCGTGATTTCGACGCAGCACGAGCCCGACGTGCCGCTCGAGACGATTCGCCAAGAAGTCACGGAGCGCGTGATCGATCACGTCGTTCCGAAGGCGATGCGCGACAAGCAGCTGCGCGTCTTCGTCAATCCGACCGGACGCTTCGTCATCGGCGGACCGAAGGGCGATGCGGGTTTGACGGGTCGCAAGATCATCGCCGACACGTACGGCGGCATGTCGCGTCACGGCGGCGGCGCGTTCAGCGGCAAGGATCCCACGAAGGTCGATCGCTCCGCAGCATATATGGCGCGCTACGTCGCAAAGAACGTCGTCGCCGCAGGTCTTGCGGATCGCTGCGAGCTGCAAGTGGCGTATGCCATCGGCGTCGCGCGTCCGATGAGCGTGTTGGTCGAAACGTTCGGCACGGGCAAAATCGAAGAAGAGCAGATCGCGCAATTGGTTATGAAGCACTTCGATCTGCGTCCGGCCGCGATCATCAAGCATCTCAATTTACGCCGGCCGATCTACAAACAGGTCGCTGCGTACGGTCACTTCGGACGGCCCGACCTCGATCTGCCGTGGGAGAAGATCGACAAGGCAGCCGAGCTGCGCGAAGCCGCCGGGCTAAAGGGCGCACCTCCAGATTTGGAACTCACCTTAGTCGGCTGATTTAGCGCATTGCGTCGTTGCGGGACGGCTCATTTGCTACTTGCAAACTTCGCCGTCCCGCGCCTCGCACTGCATCTAAATCAACGGACTAAGGCCTCTTTTATCGGAGATGGATAGAAGCGACCTCGGGTCTAACGTCGTCGAGTTCGGCAGCGCGCGCGCGATCGTCGTGATCGGCGTGATGCTGGCGACGCTGTTGCAGACGCTGGACACGACGATCGTGAACGTTGCGTTGCCGACAATTCAAGGCAATCTCGGCGCGACGATCGATGAAGGCGCGTGGGTCGTCACCGGCTACATCATCTCGGCGGTCATCGTGATTCCGCTGACGCCGTGGCTGCAGCTGCGTTTCGGACGCCGGCAGTACTATGCGACGGCGATCTTCGGCTTCACGATCGCGTCCGCACTCTGCGGTCTTTCGCATTCGATCGAGGAGCTGATCGTGTGGCGCCTCGTGCAAGGCCTGTTCGGCGGCGGGTTGCTCGCGACGGGACAGGCGACGCTGCGCGATACGTTTCCGATCTCGCAATTGGGCGCGAGTCAGGCGCTGTTTTCGCTCGGCGCGATCGTCGGGCCCAGCGTCGGCCCATATCTCGGCGGCGTGCTGACCGATAACGTTTCGTGGAACTGGGTGTTCTTCATCAACATCGTCCCTGGTACGCTGGCCGGAATCATTGTTCTGATGCGCTTGCGCAATCCGAACGAGCCGGCGAAGGCGCCGATCGACATTCCCGGACTCGCGCTCTTGGCCATCGGTTTGGGCTCGTTGCAATACGTGCTCGGTCAAGGTGAGCGAAACGAGTGGTTTGATTCGGGCGCGATCCGCTTCTTTGCGGCGATGGCGTTCCTCGGGGTTGCCTCATTTATCGCGTGGGAGCTGCGCGCGAAGGTCCCCATCGTCGATCTTCGGACGCTGCGTTTTCGTCCGGTATGGGCCGGCTCGATGCTTGCCTTCACCGTGGGCGCCTCGCTGTTCGGCGCGATCGTGCTGATGCCGCAATACACGCAAAACGTCTTGGGGTTCACGGCGACGCTCTCGGGCGAGCTGATC
>JBOHTT010000039.1:0-12494 GCA_050733775.1 Vulcanimicrobiaceae bacterium | reverse complement strand
CGTCGACGTCTTCAACTTCGATGATCTCAACGCCGACTTTTCCTTCGGCACTGGCGCGAACCAACGTGCGCAATGCTTGCGCGACGCGACCGCCGCGCCCGACAACTTTCCCGATGTCTTCTTGGTCGACTTCCAGCTCCAGCACCGGCCCGCGGTCACCGGATGCGGTTTGAACCGCAATCACGTCGGGTTTGCTGACCAGTTTCCGTGCCAGAAAATACAGCAGTTCCGCCGCACGTTTTCCGGAAGTCGCCGGGTCGGCCGGAGCGGTTCTGCGAGGACGGCGTCCGCGATCGCGACGATCGCCGCCGCGTTCGGGGCCGCGTCTCCGCGGCGGTCCGCCTTCTTCCAGCTCCACGTCGTCGATGATCTTCTCGCCGCTCGCAATGCGTCTCGCGCCGAGCGTAGGCCGGCGCTCTTCGTCTTGCGACGCCTCTTCGCCGAAAAGGCCGAATTCGTCGTCGAAAGCGCTCATTACGAGGCTTCCTTCGAACTCTTTGGTGCGCGCTTCGTCGTGCGAACCGGACCGCGTTCGCAAAGCCCTCTCTCAGCGAACAGACGCCGCACGGGGGCGGACGGCTGCGCGCCTTTGGAGAGCCATTGCTTCACCTTCGTCTCGTCGACGACGAGGGTCTTCGGTTCCGTGCGCGGGTTGTAGTGCCCGAGAATCTCGATAAAGCGGCCGTCTCGCGGACTCTTTGAATCGGCGACCACGAAACGGTAGGTCGGTTGTTTTTTGGCGCCCATGCGGCGCAATCGGATTTTAACCATTATCTTCCCATGAGCGCGCCGAGCGGGAGACGTCCACGTTTCCCGCCGGCAAAGTGTTTCATCATTTGTCGCGAGCTCTCGAACTGCTTCACGAGCCGATTCACGTCCGAGACCTGCGTTCCGCTTCCGCGCGCAATACGTTTGCGGCGGGAGCCGTTGAGGATCGACGGATTATCGCGTTCACGTAGCGTCATCGAGCAGATGATCGCTTCGATTTTCGCGAGCTCGCGCTCGTCGATCTCCAAATCTTTTGGTAGTGCCCGCGACATCCCCGGAATCATCTTCAGAAGATCCGACATCGAGCCCATCTTGCGAACCTGCCGCAATTGGCCCAAGAAATCGTCGAGCGTGAATTCCTGTTTGCGAAGCTTGGTCGCAAGCTCGCGGGCCTGATCTTCGGAGTAGACGGCCTGCGTCTTCTCAATCAGCGTCAGGACGTCGCCCATTCCGAGGATGCGCGACGCCAGCCGCTCGGGATGGAAGGGTTCCAGCGCGCTCAGCTTTTCGCCGACGCCGATGAATTTGATCGGCGCACCCGTCACGTGGTGAATCGAGAGCGCAGAACCACCGCGGGTGTCGCCGTCGAGCTTGGTGAGTATGACGCCCGTAACGCCGAGCCGGTCGTTGAACCCTTTCGCGACGT
This sequence comes from Vulcanimicrobiaceae bacterium, assembly GCA_050733775.1. Taxonomy (GTDB): domain Bacteria; phylum Vulcanimicrobiota; class Vulcanimicrobiia; order Vulcanimicrobiales; family Vulcanimicrobiaceae; genus JAFAMS01. Next base: position 11,080 of record JBOHTT010000039.1, on the reverse strand, counting down.
TGGTCGCTTCTTGACCCGTCATCGAATCGGCAACCAATAAGATTTCATGCGGCGAGATCGTCGCGCGCATTTTCTCCAGCTCGACCATGAGCGCGTCGTCGATCTGTAGGCGTCCTGCCGTATCGACGATTACCGTTGGAATGGCCAAGCGCTTCGCCTCGGCAACACCGTGCTGCGCGATGCGAACCGGGTCGCCTGCACCTTCCGCGTAAACGGGCAGATCGATTTGGTTTCCGAGCGTTTGCAGCTGCGCGATTGCCGCCGGACGTTGCACGTCGGCCGCGACGAGCAGCGTTCTGCGCCCCTGCTCCTTGAGTCGCAGCGCTAATTTTCCAGCCTGGGTCGTCTTGCCGGAACCCTGCAAGCCGACGAGCATAATTATGGTCGGCGGCGCATCGGCAAAACGCAAACGCGCTTGGGCCCCGCCGAGCAGCGTCACCAGCTCGTCGTGCACGATTTTGATGACGGATTGTGCGGGCGTAAGCGAGGTGAGCACTTCTGCGCCGACGGCGCGCTCGCGAATGCGAGCGATGAAGTCCTTCGCAACGGCCAGGCTCACGTCGGCCTCGAGCAGCGCGATGCGAACTTCCCGGAGAACCTCGCCGACGTCGGATTCCGTCAGACGGCCGCGAGAGCGCAGTCTCGCGAAGATCGCGCCTAGACGGTCGGAAAGCGCTTCAAGCACGGGGGCTGAGAACCGTCAGCTGCTCGACCCCGCCGACGTCATAGCATCGATCTTCGCAACGGCGTCGCCGACCGTCTTGATTTTCTCTGCTTCTTCGTCAGGAATGTCGATATTGAACTCCGTCTCGAACGCCATGACCAGCTCGACTTGATCGAGCGAGTCGGCTCCGAGGTCGTCGGTGATCGACGCTTCGGGGGTGACTTCGTTTTCTTCGACGCCGAGTTGCTCGACGATGATCTTTTTGACTTTATCGAACGTGGCCGTAGCTGGTGACATTGAGTTCCTTCCTCTTAGTGCATTACGATGCCGCCGTCGACTACGATCGTTTGTCCGGTCACGTAGCCGGCAGCCTCCGAACACAAAAAGCGCACGACGCCGCTGACATCTTCGGGCTTCCCGGGGCGTCCAAGCGGAACTGCCTTGAGAAATTGCGCCTTGGCGTCGTCCGGCATCGCTGCGGTCATCGCCGTTTCGATGAGTCCCGGAGCGACGGCGTTGACTCTTACCCCCCGCGACCCCAACTCCTTCGCCAGTGACTTCGTCAGGCCGAGCAGGCCGGCTTTCGTCGCGGCGTAGACCGACTGGCCGGCGTTGCCGGCGAGGCCGACGATGCTGGAGACGAAGACGATGCTGCCGCCGCGCTGCTTGAGCATCGGTTTGGCGGCCGCCTCGGCAAGATAGATGGCCGACTTCAGGTTCACGTCGATGAGCTTCTCGACGTCCGTGTGGCGCATTCTCAAAATCAAGCCGTCGATCGATTGGCCGGCGTTGGCGATTGCAAAGTCGAGCCGCCCGAAGAGATCCAGCCCCTGCGTCACCGCGCGAGCCACCGCATCGGCGTCCGCGACGTCCGCCTCGATGATCTCTGCCTTCCCGCTCGGGTGCGCGCGCGCGCATTCGTCACGAGTCACCTCCAGTGCAGCTCGATCGCGCCCGACTAAGGCGACGTCGGCACCTGCGCCGGCAAACTCGATGGCGATGGCTCGCCCGATGCCACGGCTCGCACCGGTGACGAGCGCGCTCCGCCCCGAAAACTCCATGTTAAGACTATTTCGCCACTGCCACTGATGAGAGGCGAGCGCGGAGTTTTTCGACGCCGGTACGATCGGAGATGCTCGTGACGTCAGGCGCACCGCTGAGGCGCTTGAGCATCGGCGCCAATACCGGGCTCGCGCCGCACTCCACGATCACATCGAGATTCTCTTCGAGCAATCGAAGCGACGTCGCGTGCCAGAGCACCTCCGCCGTGACCGATCGCACGAGATTGCGACGGATTTGCTCGACGTCGCGATAGGGTTGCGCATCGACATTCGAAACGACGGTAAAGCGAGGCAGCTGGATTTTCGTCCTTTCGACTTCCGGCGCGAAGAGTGGAACGGCGGGTTCCATGAGCTCGCTATGCCACGCGCCGGAAACGTTGAGGGGAACGACGCGCTTCGCGCCGGCTTCCAAACACAACTCGCCCGCACGGCGAACGGCGCGGCTATCGCCCGAAATCACGATCTGCGCGGGTGTATTGAAGTTCGCGAGGGACACACGGCCGCTTCCTTCGGAGCATGTGGTATCCACGGCACTTTTGATCCCATCGGCAGCGAGCCCGAGAACCGCCGCCATTGCGCCGACGGCTTGCTCCGCTGCGTGTTGCATCGCGATGCCGCGCGCGCTTACCAGGCGAAGCGCGTCGTCGAAATCGAGCGCACCCGCGAGCACGAGACTGCAGTATTCTCCGAAGCTGTGACCTGCGGAAGCAACCGCGAACGGGAGGCCGTCTTCTGCGGCAGCGACCGCCAGCGCATAATTCGTGACGAAAATCGCAGGCTGACTGAACTTCGTCTCGCGTAAACAATCTTCCGGACCATTGCAGCACAGCTGCAGGAGGTCGTAGCCCAGAATCTCGCCGGCACGCTCGTAAAGCGCGCCCGCCGCCGGATACGCGGCTGCGATGTCGGCACCCATACCGACGACCTGTGAACCTTGTCCGGAAAAAACGAAACCGACGCGCGCTCTCGGCGGCATCAAGCCGCCCAGCGCCACGCCACGGCACCCCACGACAACCCGGCGCCAAATCCGGCAAACACGATGAGGTCGTCGCTGCGCAGCTTGCCTTCACGATTTGCTTCCGAGAGAGCCATCGGAATCGAGGCGGCGCTGGTGTTGCCGTATTCCTGAATGTTGATGATAACTTTTTCCGCGGGCATTTCGAGCCGCTGCGCCGCTGCATCGATGATTCGGCGATTCGCTTGATGCGGAATCAAATACGAAACGTCCGCCGGCGACAAATTTGCACGCGCAAGGGCCGTGCGGGACGATTCCACCATGCGGTTGACGGCGAACTTGAACACCTCGCGGCCCGCCATGTGAATCTTGTCCTGGTGCGCGGCAAGCGCGGCCGGCGTGAGCGGCGTGCGGGAACCTCCGGCGGGCAGGTAGAGCGTCTCAGGTGTCGTGCCGTCGCTGCCGAGATCGGAAGCGAGGAATGAATCCGTAGCTGATTCTTCCAGGATCACGGCACCCGCGCCGTCACCAAACAGCACTGCAGTCGAGCGATCTTGGTAATTCACGAGCTTGGAGAGCGTTTCAGCTCCGATCAACATCACGCGTTTATAGATGCCGGCGCGAATCAAACTCGAAACGACGGTAAGTCCATAAATGAATCCGCTGCAAGCGATACCGATATCGAATGCTGCTTTTCCGGCGACGCCGAGCTTCGATGCGACGATGCATGCCGTCGCGGGAAATGCGAAATCGGGCGTTACCGTGGCAATGACGTAACAGTCGACGTCTTTCGGCCGAAGGGACGCGCGCGACAGCGCGTCTTTCGCGGCCGCGATTGCGAGATCGCTCGTCGCTTCATCCGGCGCCGCAACGTGACGCCGTTTCATGCCGGTTCGGGTCGTGATCCATTCGTCGGAGGTATCGAGGATTTTCTCCAGATCCGCGTTCGTCAGCACTTTTGCCGGGGCGTAGTGACCGACGCCCGCGATTCGTACCCCCAAAGCGCTAACGACGCTGCTTCCCTGAGGTCGCGTCCTTGGGCTTGACCACCTCGCGGCTGTTGTACATACCGCAGGTCGGACACACGAAATGCGGCCGCTTCGGTGTGTGGCACTGCGGGCATTCCACGGCCGTGACCGGCAAGAGCTTCCAGTTTGCCGCGCGGCGGCTCCGCGTCTTCGAACGCGGTGTCTTCCATTTAAGGTTAGCCATTATCGTCTTCTCCGGTGGGTTGGCACCCGCAGGCACCCGCATTACGATTGCGCCCGCACTGCGGGCAGAGTCCCCGGCATTCCTCCGAGCAAAGCACGCCCATCGGAAGCGCCGTCAAGCTAAGTTGGCGGACAAGGTCTTCGAGGTTGAGTCTCTCGCCGGCGAGGACGTTGCTCTCGGCGACAGGATCCGTTTCCTCACCGGGTGCGACGCGCTCGTCGATCTCGAGATGCAGCGATAGTTCGACTTCTGCCAAGCACCGCCGGCATTCCCCCACCGCGTTCGCGTCGATCGTGCCCTCGATTCGAATTCCTTGGTCAGCCCCGCGCAGCTCCAGCACGACGTGTGCCGGCGAGGGAAACTGCAGACCTTCGAACGCTGGGAGCCGGATCGGCGAGTCGACGGCGATCGTCCGGCGGCCCGGCCCGAGCAGCGGCCCGACGTCGATCGTGTTTCTTAACGAGGCTGGCATGGCAGTAACGGCAAGGCGAGACCCATCAAGATGGGGACCGCCAAAACCGCCTTATCGTATGCGTCCAGGGTCGGCCTTGTCAAACGAAGATCGTGTCGCGATAGAGCGTGCAAGCGGCAGCTGCAAGAGGCCGCCGCCTGAATTGGAGGTTCCGGATGGGCTTCAACATCCTGGGCGCCGTCGCGGGCGCCGCTGAGGGATTCGCCTTGGGTGGCCCCGGGGGCGCGCTCGCCGGTGTCGTGGGCGGCGGATTTACGGGCGGCAACCCCATCGGCTCGACGGGAAGCATCGACAACGGTCTGCTCTCCGGATGGGAGAGCAACGTGCTCGCACAGCAAGACTTGATGAACGAGCAGATGGCGTATTTTCAATTGGGAGTTCAAAAACAGGCCAATCAATTTAACATGATGACCGACGAAAAATCAGAGTTGCAGCGCGAGCAGAACGCGTTGCGCGAAGTTGCGATGGAGCAGCGTAAGGCCGATATCTCAATCACGCGCGAATTCATTCGGTCGATCGGGTGACGCCCGCTATCGTCGGCGCAGCCGTCGCGCCCGATACGGCGCAGCCGTCGCCGGGCGTGTCTCCACCGAAGCCGCGTCCCTCCCGGCGCAGCCCACCGTCCGGCAACGCAGACGGCGTCGCCGACGCCTCGCCACAGCAGCAAGCCGAGATACAGCTCGCGCTCGCCGCGCAAGCTGCACGCTTCGATGCGATGATGAAAGTCTTAGCCGAGCAGCAACGCGAGATCAACGCGATCATCGACATGGGAATGGCCCAGGCGAAGCGCGACGATCAGCTGATGAACGAGTGGATCAGATTGATTTAGCGGCCCGCGTGCGAACCATCGCGCGTACGGCTTCGATGACCGTTTGGAGATACGGCCGCCGATACGCGAGCCGCTCGTCGGTTTCGCGAGACGGAACGATCATCGTCGCGTTGGCTTCAAACAGCGCGACGTTTCCGTCGCCATCGAGGCTGAAATCAATGCCGCCGTAGTCGAGCCCGAGGCGGCCGCTAATCTCGCGTAGAGCCGCGCATGCGCTCGGACCGAGCGTGTCTTCCATGTGCTCGAGAAACCTGCGCTCTTCTTCTTGATGCTCGGTCGCGTGCGCCATCCCCGCGGTAAAGTAGTGCACCTTCCAATCGCCTGCAACGGCTAAATGGAGCGGAAAAAGCCGCCCGTCGACGAGCATCGTCCGATACTTGCGGAAATTGCCGTCTGCGCCGCGTGTTTCGAGATACTCGATAACCGCCAGGTTTTTGCCCGGCAGACGCGCAGCGACATCGCGCAGCTCCTCGAGCGTCGCGACGCGCTCCATATAGCGTCCGGTGTGAAATCCCAGGGCGCGAAGTAAGAGCGGAAAGGTGAAGCCGTGTTCCGCGAGGACGGGCGAAGGGCTTTCGCGCAGTGCCGCGCGCGGAACGATCACCGTCTTTGGGACGCGCGCGCCGGGAATACCGGCGCATCGCAACGTCACCGAAGCGCGCTGCGTCGCCAAGACTGCTGCGGGCGCATTTACGACCGGCGTCGCGCCTTCACCGACCAGCTCTTGCGCACGCTGCAGTGCATCTTCGCAGCGATCGGCGTCGCCGATCGCATTGAAAATCACATCCGAATCCGAAAGGCGAGGCTGCGAATAGTAGTCGACGAAAATCCGCGTCACGCTGAAGATGCGATCGTCGAGCAACAGGCCGGTGCCGACGTTTCCTCCGAGCGCAGAAACGAGCAGCGTCGTCCGCACGGGTGCGGCTTCGCCCCGAAAAGGGAAAACCGTCACCGCGCGCTCGCGAAAACCGAGCTGGCGATGCGGCGCCGCGGCTTCTTCATCACCGAGACGCGCGAAGACATAGCTCATGCCTTGATGCGCTTCGGCTAGGGTCGCATCGAGAGCCAGCGCTTCTTCAAAGTGCGCGCGTGCCGCAATTGCGTCTCCCTCGTCGAGAAACGTGTTGCCGAGATTGACGTGCGGAATAGGATTGCGCGGCTGCACCTTCGCGGCTTCGCGATAAGCGAGCTGCGCGGCACGCCGGTATCCGCGGCGATCGAGCAGATTCCCGAGGGCGACGAGCGCGGCGAAATGCGAGCCGTCGCGCCCGACCGCATCGATGTACGCCGCTTGCGCTTCGTCGTCGCGCCCTTGTGACTCGAGTGTCAGCCCTCGAGCAAAGAACGCATTTGCCGAGTCAGCCGGCTCCGTGCGCTAAGTCCTCGATTTTTACCCCCGGGATATTCAAACTCTCCGCGGCGGCGCGAATATCGCTCCACGTCTTGGCGTCGATCGGAATTCCGTTTGCGACGCGCTGCGCGCGCATCTTTCGCTCCGGATCGCCGGCGATCATCACGGGAGATGCGGGATCCGCCGGCGGTGACGCCTTCACGAAGCCGATGAACGCTTCCATCTCATCGCGAAACGCATCGAGATCGCCGAAGCGCGCAGGGTCGAACACGATCGCAAACATGCCGTTCTTGATGCCGACGTCGCGAGTGTTCTTCGGCTGGTACGTCAGGTTACCGGAGAGCGCACCGCCCAGCAGTTCCGCCACTACTGCGAGACCGTAACCTTTATGCAATCCGAACGGCACGATCGCTCCTTGCGAGCGATCCGGCCAGAGCACCCCGGGATCCGTGGTCGGCTTCCCTTCGCTATCGATCAGCGTTCCGGGCGGCATTTGCTTGCCCGAGTTGTACGCCACACGCACCTTTCCCATCGCGACAATGCTCGTTGCGAAGTCGAGTAGCAGCGGCGTCGCAGGATCGCGGCCGGGAATCGCAATGCAAATCGGATTGGTCGAAAAGCGCCCGTCGGACCCCCCATACGGCGCGACGAACGGGTCGCCGCTCAGCGCGTTGACGAAGAACATTCCGATCAGCTGCGCCGCCGCGATGTATTCGCCGTATGCGCCGACGCGGGCGATATGTTGCACGTCCCGCAGCGATGCCATTGCGACGCCGCTCGTTCGCGCTCTCGCGATCGCCCAATCGCAAACCTCGCGCGCGATTTTCTGGCCGTAGCCCATCTCGCCGCTGAACACAGCGATCGCGCCGTCTTCTTTGAGAAGCTTAGCATGCCGGTTCGCGTGAAGATGGCCGTCGTGATAGTTTTTCACGTACGCCGGCAGCATGCCGACGCCGTGACTGTCGTGACCCTTGAGGTTGGCCTCAACGAGATGATCGGCGACCTCGCGCGCTTCGGCGTCGTCGCTGCCCGTCGCAGCAACGATGGAGCGCGCCACCGCGCGCAGACGCTCGTGATCGACAACGATCGAACTGACAGTGCTCACGGCCGCGAGCTTTCCCTTTGCATGAAAAACTCCCGCGGGGAAATCGAGAACCAACGCTAGCAAGTTGACATCGAGAAAGCCCGCCGTAAGCGGGCTGTCATCGTTCTCGTCTGGTGGGCCATCCTGGGGTCGAACCAGGGACCTCATGCTTATCAAGCATGCGCTCTAACCAACTGAGCTAATGGCCCTCACGCCACCGGCTGTTCATGGTAAATTGCCTCTGCGCCGGTGTCAACGGTTCGGAGCGTTGCGTGCGGAATTGCCGAAGGTCCTCCTCGGAGCGCCCGCCAAAGAGGCGCCGTCGCGCGGGGGTGTAGCTCAGTTGGTAGAGCACTTGCTTTGCAAGCAAGGGGTCAGGAGTTCGAATCTCCTCACCTCCAAGGACGCCGCCGTTACGTGTCGGGGAACTCGAAATAGCTCTCGTAGCCGCGCAACGTGTTCTCGAGCAGCCGCCGGCCAAAGCGATAGCCGCCCGGATCGTCGCGAATCACGCCGCCGAGTTGCGTGCGGTGCGCATTGACGGCGCCGAGTTTTCGCGAAAGGACGGCTGAGACGTCCAGCTTCCAGATTTTCGGGTTTTGCAGCTGAAAGATCGCTCGTGCGGCTGGTCCGACCATGAGCGGATACTCGAGCCGGCGCGGACGCGAAGCGAGCTGCTTCGTCGCGTAGCGCGACAGATGCCACGTGGCAAGGTGATCGGCATGATGCTCGCCGCGAAACGGCATCACGACGGTTTGCGGATGGGAAGCGGCAATCGCGCCGCGCAGGCAGTCGACTGCACCGTCGAAATCCGCTGAGGCTTGGTTTGCCAATTGTCCGTCGGAATAACCCAGGAACTGGACGTCCGAAGCCGGCACGCCGAGAATCTCGAGTGCGGCGAGCGTTTCACGTTCGCGAATGCCGCCGATGCGTTCGCGCGAAAATTCTTGCGAGTTCGGGTGCGAGTTTCCGCCGTCGGTCATCACGACGACCCCGACGCGCAAACCATGCTCGCGTAAGAGCGCGATCAGTCCGCCGCAGCCGAGAGTCTCGTCGTCCGGATGCGGCGCGACGATGACCGTCGTGCCAAAACCGATGACCGCGGATGACGGAAGGAACGTCCCTTCGAAAGAGAGTGCCGCTTCCTCGAGCATGAGCCTCGGCTGAAATGCCATGAGAGCGTCGGACCTCCGCGCCCAATCCCGTTCCCAGAATAGGCATCCCGCGTCAAGAAATGGTCAAGTAAAGCGTCCGCATGGGAAGTCTGCGAGGCTGCCCAAACGTCCGCAAATGCGAGTGCTTATCGTCGAGGATGATCGGCGAATCGCCGAACCGATCGCGGACGACTTGCGCCTGCAGCAGCACGTCGTCGACGTGACGTTCGACGGTATTACCGGTCTGGAATACGCGCTTGGCGGATCGTACGATCTGTTGCTGCTCGACATGATGCTGCCGGGCATCGACGGTTTGGAAATTTGCCGTCGCGTTCGGGACGGCGGCGGTCACGCAATGATTCTCGTGATCACTGCGCGCGACGCCGTCGAGGACAAAGTGGCGACGCTGGACGCCGGAGCCGACGATTATCTCGTCAAGCCTTTCGATCTTGCCGAGCTCAACGCACGCGTTCGCGCCGTTTCGCGAAGACCGCACGAAGCAAAGCCTTCGGTGCTCGAACGCGGCGCGTTAATGCTCGACCCCAAAGGCGGTCGCGTCACCGTAGCCGGCAGACCCGTTACGCTCACGCGAACCGAACATGCCATTCTCGAGACGCTCATGCGAAACACGCAACAGATCTTCACGAGCACGATGCTTCTCGACAAAGTCGCAGCGTTCGATGCCGATACGAGCCCGGCGTCGATCAAAACGCATATCGGCAACTTGCGCCGCAAACTGCGCGACGCCGGATACGAGGATCCGATCGAAACCGTGTACGGTTTAGGGTATCGCTTAGCCGATGCCTGAAGGCCGATGCGGCAACGTTACTGTAAACGTGCTGCCGGTGTCGACCTCGCTCGAAACGCTGATACGCCCACCATGGCGTTCCGCGAGCGCGCGCGCAATCGAAAGCCCAAGGCCCGTACCGCCGTCGAAACGCCGTCCTTGATCGCCGCGCCAGAAGCGATCGAAAATGCGCCGCAGATTCTCATGACTGATTCCGACGCCGCTGTCCTCGACAGCTATTCTGACGGCTGCATGATCTTGGCTGCACAGAATCCGCACCGCGCCGCCGGAAGGGGTGTAGCGAATGGCATTGTCGACCAGATTTGACACGATGCGTGTGATCTGCTCGGGATTGCCGATGATTTGCGCCGCGTCTCCCGCAACGACGTCAAATCGCAACGATTTGAGAGCAGCCGTCGACTGATACCGCTCGTGAATTTCGCGTAACACGGCATCGACGCGCACCGCGAACATTTCACGCTCCAGCGAGCGTCCGGCGCGAGCCAGAATGAGCAGGTCGTCAACGAGTCGCTGCATATCTTTCGCAGCCGATGCGATCGCGTTTAATCGGTTGCGCGTCCGTTCGGTGAGGTCGGGCGCTTCGTGCAACGCCACGGCGGCGGTCGCGGAAAGCGCGGTAAGGGGGCTGCGCAGCTCGTGCGAGGCGTCCGCGGTAAACTCTTGCAGTCGGCGATACCCGGCTTCCGAGCTCGCGATAGCTGCACGTGCGACCCTCGTACCTCCGATGCTGGCAGCAACGATCGCCAGCAGCGATCCAATGACGATGCCGACATTCAGGGCAACCACACCCTGATTGAATGCCTCGCTCGTCAACATTGCACGAACGTAACCGCGCGAATCGCCATGCGGCCCGCGGAGCACGATCGTGTATGTCTCCAACTCTCCGGATGCGCCTTGCAACGTATGATGACCCAGTTGCACCGGCGCGCGCTCGAGAGGCTCGCGTCCACGACCTGCGCGCAGCTTGCCGGCCGGATCGAACCATTCGAGGCCTTCGAACTTCGGATCGACGTCGAAGCCTCCGAGCGAGTGTTCGTCGACGATGAATCCGTGCTCGCCGGTAAAATCTGTTGCAGCCAATCCGGCGCGAGCGAGCGTTTCGACGCGGTCCGTCGCTTGCTGATGGACGATGGCGACAAACGACAACTCGACTGCAACGGCAAACACCGCAATGACGCACGCGAGGACGACGAAGTAGGCCAGGAAAAGCCGCTGCTGCAGCACGACGCGTTTGGTTCGCCTCGAGGCGGCCGCGTCACCCGTTCGCGCGCTCGCAACCCCAGGCAAGACGAAGCGGTCAGGTAACGAATCCAGAGGACGCCGCGGGGGCATAGCTCAGCTGGTAGAGCATTACGCTGGCAGCGTAAGGGTCAGGAGTTCGAGTCTCCTTGCCTCCACCACGTCCTGGCATCGCCATAAAAGCAGAGCAAGCGAGCTAGTCGTGTCCCGGCTCGCTTGCCTGACGAGCCCCAGCCGTGCGAGAATAGGCT
>JBOHTT010000038.1:0-23030 GCA_050733775.1 Vulcanimicrobiaceae bacterium | reverse complement strand
CCGCATATGCGGCGGCCCTTTTTTATCGCTACTTCGCCTTTGGCGAGAAGTACTTGCACCAGCCGTGCGGGGAGATCGAGCCCTTGACGAGCTTGCAGGTCCCATTAGCCGTCGCGCTCTTGCCGGGAATGAACAGCGAGCACTTGTCGCATTCGTTGCTGCCGTTGGGTTTGGTCTGGTAGGACGCGCCCTTGGGGTCCATCGTTGCTGCTGCTTCCGCCGATTGCTGCAATGCCGCGAACGCACCGATCGCAATCGGAGCTGCGGCTACCTTTCGGAGCATCTCGGCACGAGACGTCTTGTCGTTCATGCTTCCTCCACAGTGGAACCGGATTGGAACCGGAGTGTGATATTACGCACCGCTTTAGCGGAAATGCTAAAGCTCCCTGCCCTACGCAAGTCTGATATCCCGCTCGAAGGTCAACCGTAAACATACTGGAGAATTTGCCGCTCCAATGCCGCTCGTTTGCCTCGGACTTTCGCATCGCACGGCGCCCGTAGAAGTGCGGGAACGTCACGCTTTTCCAAGCTCCAAGCTAGGCGAAGCGTTGACTGCGTTGCGTGATTATGACGGTGTCGTCGAAGCAGTGATGCTCTCGACGTGCGGCCGAATCGAGATCTATGCAGAGCTGAAAGATTATGAAAGCGGCACGAATCAGCTCAAACGATTTCTCGGCAACTTCCGTCACGGTAGCGTCGCATACGACATCGAGTCGTACATGTACACGCTTTTAGGGCGACAAGCAATCGAACATCTGATGCGCGTCGCGACGGGCCTGGATTCGATGCTGATCGGTGAAGCGCAGATCCTTGGACAAGTGAAAGACGCGTACGTCCAAGCCCAGCGTGCGCGTGCGATCGGCACGTCGCTGCATCAACTGTTTCGCGAAGCGCTGAGCGCCGGAAAGGAGGCGCGGTCACAAACTGCTATCGGCCGGCACTCCGTGAGCGTAGCGACCGCTGCGATCGAAATGGCGAAGGCGCACGTCGGCGAGCTGGCCGGAAAACACGTGGTCGTCGTCGGCGCCGGCAAGATGGGGAAGACCGCGGCACGCCGCCTGAAGTTGGAGGGCGCGCACCTCACGGTGCTCAATCGCTCGCAAGAACGAGCGTCGGATATCATCGCCAAAGTCGGTACGGGAAAAGCACACACGCTCTTTGCACTCAACGAAGCGCTGCGCGATGCCGACGTCCTGATCACGTCGACCGGTGCGACGCATTTTATCCTCGACTACGAGCGGGCCGCTACGGCGATGTCGCACCGTGCGGATCGCCCCCTCTTTATTGTCGATATCGCCGTGCCGCGCGACGTCGATCCCGAAGTTGCAAACATACCGGGCGTGGCGCTGGCGGACATCGATGCGCTCTCGGCAGTCGTCGATGAATCGCTGGAATCGCGGCGCGCCGCCGTTCCCTTCGTCGAAGAGATTGTCGACGAGCACGTGCGCCGGATGGTTGACTGGTACAGCTCGCGCAGCGCCGTCCCGTTGATCGCGTCGCTGACGCAGAAGGCGGATGCGATTCGTGAAGCGGAGTTGGACCGGCTGTTCTCGCGCTGCCCGGAACTCAGCGAGCGCGAGCGCATGCTGATCAAGGGCATGTCGCTGACAATCGTTTCGCGGCTACTCCATAGCGCAATCGCCCGGATTCGGGAAAAAGCCGCAACCGAAAGCGACGAAGCCATTCTGCACACGCGGCTCGTCGGAGAGCTGTTCGACCTGGAGCTGACGCGCCGCTGAGTTACGCGGGAATGCGCCGGCTGGAATAAACCGGCGTCACCCAGTCGCGATACTTCGGCTCCTTGCCTCGCGTCGCGCGCTCGTAGACGTCGGAAATTTTTCGCGTGAGCTTCCCGATTTGACCGTCGCCAACGGAACGTCGATCGATCGACTCGACCGGCATCACGCCTGCGGCGCTCCCGGTGAAGAAAACCTCCGATGCCGTGTACAGCTCACTTCGGTCGATCGCACGCTCGACGACGGAGATGCCGAGATCGCGCGCGATCGTCATGACGCACCGGCGCGTGATTCCCTCGAGGATATTTTGGCTGGGATCCGGCGTGATCAGCTCGTCGTCGCGAACGATAAAGATGTTTTCGGCAGAGCCTTCCGATACGTGGCCGTCTGCCGAAAGCAAGATCGCCTCGTCGAAACCGTTCTGCAGAGCTTCGCTCTTTGCGAGCGCGGAGTTGATGTATATTCCCGTGACCTTCGCGCGTGCAGGAGCCACCGTATCGTCGATACGGCGCCAGGAGCTTAGCGTTACGCGCAAACCCTTGGCTTCGCCGAAATAGCCGAGGAACGGTACTGCGACGATCGCAAACTCGTCGTTGACGCCTTCGAGCTTGACGCCGATCGCTTCGTCCGACTTGTACACGAAAGGACGAATGTAGACTTCTGACTCGAATCGGTTCCGCGCACACAGCTCGGCCGTAATTTCGACCAGCTTCTTCGGCGCGTGCGGAACGTTCATCAAAAGAATCTTTGCGGAGCTGTGCAAGCGCACGTAGTGGTCGTGCGCGTGAAAGATATACAGCTCGCGCTCGCCGGCCTCCCAAAAGCCGCGGATGCCCTCGAAGCATCCGGTACCGTATTGGAGCGCGTGCGTGAGGAGCCCGACCTTGGCGTCCGCATAACGGACGAAGCCGCCTTTGGCGTAAACGATGAGATCGTCGTGTGGCATGGGGCGGCGTTCGCGCCGTAGCCGCGCCAGTCCCCGGGCGTCCGGCTTGGCCCTCCCAGGGTGCTGCCGGGAGGTCGGTCCCAGGGCCTTGAAAAACTATAGCCGGGATTAGGACGATCGGCCCGATCCGCGGGATCGGGTCGTTTCGTTTCCGGCCCTTTGTGGGCTAGGCGCTGACCCTGCGGCGCTCCACCGCCGCCTCGACGGACGCAACGAGGTCCTTCACGAGGAACGGTTTGCCGATTACGCCGTCCCAGACGTGCCCGGCTTCGTTGACGGAACCGATGCGCACGAAAGCAACTTCCCGGCGGATGCGGCGCGGGACTTTCTTGATGATGTCCTCGTCGTCGTCACCGTCGATGAGGGCGGCATCGAAGCGCTCGTCGGCCAAAAGTACGAGTGCTTCCGCGGTCGTCTGTACGACGCGCAAGCGGTAATGCGCACCCCGCAGAGCGTGCGCCGTGAACGATCGGATTTCGCCTTCCGGGTCGACGAGCAAGAGCCGGTGGGTGCGGTCATCTTCTTCGCCCGGCGCCATGGCGGGCAACCGCACGACGAACGTGCTGCCTTTGTTCTCGACGCTCTCGACACCGATGGTGCCGCCGTGTTTTTCGACGATCAGCCGTGCGAGATACAACCCGAAGCCGGTGCCGGTGATACCGAGCCGGCGCGCATTCGAACCGCGAGCAAATCGCGAAAATAGATTCGTCAATTCCGCTTGAGGAATGCCGATTCCGCGGTCCTTGACGCCGATCTCGATAAGATTATCGATCTTGTGCACGGCGACGGACACGGGCTCGCCGTTTGGCGAGTATTTGATCGCATTACCGATGAGATTTTCGAGCACTTGGCCGATGCGCTGAACGTCGCCGTTGACCAGCGCTTCGGGAGCGTCGACGTGGACGTCGATCTGTCTCCGCTCGCTCAGCGTCGCAGCGACGTCTTTCACCAGCTCGACGATGTCGACGGATTGACGAGCCAGCGAGAAGTCACTGCTCTCCAAACGTGACAGCGACAGCGTATCGCTCGCGAGATTGGATAGGCGCATCGCGTTTTGGGTGATCGTATCCAGAAATTGCCGCGACTGCGCGTCGAGCTTCGGATCCTCGGCAAGGACCTGCGCGAAACCGACGATCGATGTCAGCGGCCCTTTGAAATCGTGTGCGAGCATTGCGATCAGGTCGGCTTTGACCTGATTGAGCTCGACGACCGCACTCCGGCGCGCATCCAACTCGCCATACAGCTCGACGTTGCGAACCGCTACTGCCGCGTATTGCGCCAGCAAGCCCAGCGCAAACACGCTGCTCGTGGCCAGTGGCTCGTCGCCTTGGGCTCGCGCCTCCAGGACCCACCCGGGACCATCCGGCGTCGGAATGCGCGCCGCCGCTCGTTGCCCAGGCTCGTCGACGAGCACCACCTCGGCTTTGAGCGCGTCGCGGAGAAAATCGTCGCTCGCGTCCTTGACGTCGGCGGCGGCGACGAGATCCGTGCTTTGCGCCAAACCGCCTGCGGAAAGCGCTACCCAAAAGCGCACGTCTGCACCGGTCATGGCGCCGGCGCCTACCAGGAGACGATCGACCAAGATACGCGGCACCAGCGCTGCAAAAAGCTCGCGCGCTACGCTCGTAAGTGCGGTGAGAATATCGTTTTGCGTCGATAGCGCCGCTTCGTGCATTACGTCCGACGTAACGTCGCGACGCACCGAAACGATGTGCGTCACGCGCCCCGCGGCGTCCATCAACGGGCGCAACGACTGCTCGCTCCAAAACGTGCTGCCGTCTTTGCGGTACGTGCGCGCGCGAAAGCGCGCCGTTTCTCCGCGCAACACGCGCGAGCGAATTTCCTCTACCGCTTTGCGATCGTCGTTTCTGCCTACGAAAATGTCCGTCGTTTCACCGACGATCTCGTCACGCTTGTAGCCGACACTCTGCAGAAAGGCGTCGTTGACGTACAAGATCACTGAGGGCTTCTTGTAATCGAACGGTTCCGCAGGCTTGTAGATCGCGACGGCATCGCTCGCGTTTTCCACAGCCGCTGAGAGCAAGCGGATGCGATCTTCACTCGCGCGCCGTTCGGTCATATCGACGCCGAACACGTACAGCAACGGGCGCGAATACGAGCGCACGAGCTCGACGCGCAGCTCGATCGGATAAATCGAACCATCTTTACGGCGCGCAACCGAGTTGACGACCATCGGCTCGCCGTCGCGCGCGGAGATGCTGCGCATCAGGCGATTCACCGAGAACGGCCCCTTCATCTCCGGCAACAACGACTCGACGGGAAGGTCGCGCATCTCTTTGGCGCTGTAGCCGAGATTCTTCAGCGCGCCTTCGCTTGCAAAGACGATGCGTTGCGCCGAGAGATCGAAATGGTAGAGCTCGCTGCGTGACGCATCGACCAGCCGCATTAGGGTGCGGCGCGCATCGAGCTGCTCGATGACTGCGGACGCGAGCGTTCGCAGCGTCGACGATTCGACCTGCGTGAGCCTACGCGCTTTGACGTCCATGACGTCGAGCGTTCCGATCACGTAGCCACCGCGCGTGACGAGCGGCATGCCGGCATAGAATCGGACGCCGAGATCGCGAACGAAGGGATTACGCTTGAAGCGGTCTTCGGTCTTCGCATCGCCGACCTCGACGAGATCCGCCGTCGCAAGCGTGGCCGCATTAAACGAGCTCGCTCTCGGAACTTCGGTGAAATCTCCGAGCCCGGCGGTGGACTTTAGCCAGACGCGATCTTCGTCGATGAGCGCCAGCGCCGCCATCGGTGCGTGGCAAAGCTCAGCCGCGAGGCGAGCGAAGGCATCGAACACTTCCTCGGAGGGCGTGTCGAGAATCTGGTAATCGTAAACGGCCTCGAGCCGAGCCGACTCAGAGGATACTATTCCGGATACCATGCTGCCAGTTAGTGCGTATTCGCAGGTGGGGCCGCTGAAGCCCGTTTCCGCCGCACGAACTCCAGGACGCGTTCGAGCGGCTGAGCGTTGAGGACGTCCTGAGGCTCGAGCCAGGCGCGTCTTGCCTGCCCCACGGCATAAGCGACGTTTTCGAGGCTGCTCGTCCGGTGTGCGTCCGAGTCGCAGGTGAAGGTGACGCCGAACGCTTTCGCGCGACGCGCGAGAGCGCCGGGCAAATCCAAGCGCGCCGGATGTCCGTCCATCTCCAGCGCGGTGCCCGTCCGCGCCGCCGCCGCGAACACCGCATCGTAATCGAACTCGTAGCCGCCGAAATCCGAGAATTCATCGACATATCGCCCCGTGGGATGCCCGATAATCGTGACGTACGGATTCTCGCAGGCGCGAACGATCCGTTGCGTCATTTCGTTGCGAGACAGGTTCGTCGCGACGTGAACGCTTGCGATTACCATGTCGAGCTCCGAAAGCGTCGCATCGTCGAATGCCAGCGAGCCGTCCCGTTGGATGTCCACTTCGCTGGCGCACAACGTGCGCACGCCGTACCGGTCTCCGATTTCACGTACGAGATCTCGCTGGCGGCGAATAGCATCCGGCGTCAGACCAGAATTGCCGCCACGCTCCCGGTAGACGGAATGATCGGAGACCGCGTGATACGCGTAACCGCGCGCCGCGCAAGCCTCGATCATCTCGTCGAGCGTTTGCGCGCCGTCGCTGAACGTGGAGTGCATATGAAAGTCGCCACGCAAGTCCTCGAGAGCGATCGAATGCGGAAGCGTTCCTTCGCGCGCCGCTTCGATCTCGCCGATACCGAGCCGCAGCTCCGGCGGGATGTACGCAAGACCGAGCGCAGCATAGACTTCTTCTTCGGTCGAGCATGTGACGTTGTCGCCCGTTTCGAGATTGAAGATGCCGTTTTCGCTGACGCGCAAATTTTTGCGCACGGCCATCTCGCGCAAGTGGATGTTGTGCTCGCGGCTGCCGGTGAAATGCTGCAGCAGATTTCCAAAAAGATGTGCCGGCAGCACTCGCAGATCGATCTGCAGGCCACTCTCAAGCCAAATGCTCGCCTTCGTCGGGCCTTCTGCCAAAACGGCCTGGGCTTGCGCGAAACCGACGAACGCTTTGACGACTGCATCCGGAGCGTCGGAGGTGCACACGATATCGACGTCGCCGACGGTCGGCTCCCAGCGCCGCAAGCTCCCCGCAGCAGTCAGGTTTTGCGCCGGCGATTGCTGCAGATATGCGATGAGCTCCTCGGCGATCGGGCGTGCGATGCCGAGCGGCCAACGCCGTTGCCGCCCTTTCGATGCCAAGAGCCCGCGACGGAGATTCTCGAGCGATTTCTTACCGAAACGCGGCGCGCTTGCGAGCCGTCCTTCGTCGATCGCGCGTTCCAAATCTTCGAGCGATCCGATGTTGAAGGTCTCGTAGAGCATGCGCGCCGTCTTGATGCCGACGCCGGGAACGGTAAGGACTTCCATGAGCTTGGGCGGATAGTGTGCGCGCAGCTCTTCAAGATAAGCGCAGGTTCCGGTTGCGACGATCTCGCCGATTTTCTCGGCCAAGGATTTGCCGATGCCCGGAAGGCTCGTCAATTCTCCGGACGCCATGAGATCCGCGACAGGTGGGGCGTTGTTCACCGCATCCGCGGCACGCTCGTATGCCATGAAGCGAAAATAATCTTCACCTGCAAATTCCATCAGCGTGCGAATCTCGCGCAGGATGCGCGCGACCTCGGCATTCGAGCGGTTCTGCGGTGAGGCGGCGTCCATAACAGGACCTCATTCGCCGCAAGCGTAGACGACCTCATGCATGGGAGCCTGTCGGTTTATACACATGCGCGTTGTTGTGCACGCCGTGGCACGACAGCAAGGAACGACGAGCGCAGAATGACAGCGTCATTTCAGCGAGAAGAGACGCAGATGTCGTGCCGCGCCGTGCGCAACCCGAAGGGCTGTGCCCGTTTTGGCCGATTTCTTTGTCGCTCCGTCGGTCACATAGACCTCCTATGCTCCCTCCGTCGCTCCTCGAACTCGTCACAAAACGCCTCACAGCAACGCACATGGGTATAGACCGACAGGCTCCCCGAGACCGTTTGTCTCCTGCCGTCTTCCAATTGCCGGTCGAAAAGATGCGCGACGGTTATTATTCCGACGTCTATTTCAACCGCGCAAAGGAGATTCTCATCGCGGACGGTTACGCGCCCCAAGTCCGCATGCAAGTCTTCCAGCGGAGTCATTCGTACCTTGGCGGCATTGACGAAGCGATCGCGATCTTGCGGCTATGCAGCGGGCGCTACGAGAACGGAGAGTGGCGTGACGCCTGGAACGCGCTGTCGGTCAAGGCGCTCTACGACGGCGACGCGATCGCTCCGTATGAAACTGTCATGACGATCGAGGGCGATTACTCCGTTTTCGCGCATCTCGAAACGCTGTATCTCGGCGTCCTTGCGCGCCGCACGCGGATCGCGACGAACGCGCGCGAAATCGTCGGTGCCGCGAACGGCAAGGACGTACTATTCTTTCCGGCGCGATTCGATCACCATCACGTACAAACAGGCGACGGCTACGCCGCCTATATCTCCGGCGCGCTCGGCGTATCGACGGATGCTAACGCGGAATGGTGGGGCAGTCGCGGCATGGGAACCGTGCCGCATTCACTGATCGCTGCCTACGGCGGCGACACCGTGCTCGCAACGCAGAAGTTTGCGGACTACATGCCTCCGGGCGTGAACGTAATCGCGCTCGTCGATTTCGAAAACGATTGCGTCGCCACGTCGCTGGCCGTGGCGCGCGCACTCGGTCCGCGCCTTTGGGGCGTGCGCGTCGACACCAGCTCGAC
Organism: Vulcanimicrobiaceae bacterium; assembly: GCA_050733775.1. Classification (GTDB taxonomy): domain Bacteria; phylum Vulcanimicrobiota; class Vulcanimicrobiia; order Vulcanimicrobiales; family Vulcanimicrobiaceae; genus JAFAMS01. The sequence goes on along the minus strand of JBOHTT010000038.1, from coordinate 14,593 downwards.
GCTGGTCGACAAGTCGATTTGGCCGCAGATGTCGACGTTCAGCCCCACCGGCGTCAACCCTCAGCTGGTGCACAACGTACGCAACGCGCTCGACGGCGAAGGCTTCAAGAACGTGCGAATCGTCGTCAGCGGCGGCTTCAATGCCGAAAAGATTCGAATGTTCGAACAACTTGGCGTTCCGGTCGACGCCTACGCCGTGGGCAGTGCGTTCTTCGACGGAACCGGGAAATTCGATTTCACGTCAGATATTGTGGCGTATCTGAAAGACGGTGAGTGGAAGGATTGCCACAAAGTCGGCCGCCCGCAGCGACCGAATCCGCGGCTCGAGACCGTTTAGCGCGCAGCGCCTCGCATGTGATCCGCGCCGTACACCGGTGAGTTCGGCGCGTACGGATCTGCTTGGTTGATCGCCGATACGTTAACCGCAGCGATCGAGGTCCCAAATTTGGCGTTTATCGCTGCGATCCAGACGTTTGCGATCAATGCATAGCCGCTGTATGACGGATGCAGCATGTCGTACGATGTGAGCCCGCTGAACGGCGAGAGATAGCAGCACACGCCGACCTGGGACGGGAACGTGGTCGTGAAGTTCGCCGGAGCGATCAGCGCCGGCGCATACGTGCCGGCCGCAGCCTGCGCAAACATCGTGTGGACGTCGGCCAATGCCGCACCCGTCGATTGCGCGACGGCCGCTATCGCGGTGTTGTAGGAGTTGTTCATCGACTGCACTTGCGCCGCGAACGACGCAGGGAGCGCTTCGTTCGCCGCGACGAGACCGGTCGGAACCGTTCCCGCGCCGGCACTCTGGATATAGGCGATGATCCCGGGCAAGGCCGTGAACGTCAGATACGAACCGCTCGTCAGATTATTCTGCGCGAGCACGTTGTTGACGAGCGCAGCAACCCCGGCCGACGGTGTAATCGCACCGCTCGACAAGATCTGGAGGTCTTGCCAAATCGGATCCGTCGGACTGGCTGTTGAAATCGGGACGTTCGGCAACCCGACGAACAGCGGCGCGGAGAGAACGTCGACGAGATTCCCGAGCGCAACCTGCGAGCCGGCCTGCTGCAGCGTTTGCACGATCGTGGTCAGATCGGCTTGCAGTGAAGCAGCCGGGGTCGGGCCGAACGCGCCGTTCGAGAGTGCGTACTTGAGCAGATCGTTGTGCCCGAGCCACACCGTCGTAAGCGTCGGACGCAGCGAGCGCGCCGCCTGTACTTGCGAAAGACCGGCAAAGTTCGCCATTACCGGATAGAAGTTCGTCGTTTCCGCCTGGAACAGCGAACCGGGTGCTGCCGAGACCGATTGGCAACTCCCTTGCGGCGCCGTTTGGTACAACGCTTCGTGCACGAGCTGACCTGGAACCGCAACGTCCTGCGGCGCGACGTTCGGATTTACGCGCGTCGAAAGCGCGCCGCTGACGGTGAACGCGGATGCATTGAGTCCGCTGCAGCTCGTTTGCGGGGAGATCAGGCTCGTACCGGAGGCGTCGAACACCAAGAAGGTGCCGATGCCGGGCGACTTGATCAACGGAAGCACGTTGTTGGCCGCGTTTGCACCGTTGACTTGATTGTACAGATCGGCCCAGAAACCGAACGGCTGGCTTGCAACGATAAACGGGTTCGCGGAGCCTGCGCCGAGCGGATTCGCCGCTGTAACTCCGACGAGACCGTCGGATTCTTCTCCGGCCGTCAGGCTGTCGCCGACGCCGACGATACGCGTCAGAACCGCGGCCCCCGTCGTGGTCGGGGCCGTGTTGGTTGTCGGAAATGGTTTCGAGACGACCATGTTGCTGCCGCCGCTTTGGCACGCGACCAGCGAGAATGCCGTAAGCGCTGCGAGGACGGGAGCAAGAAGCGAACGTTTCATGACTGCAATCCTCACAACGGGATGACGTCGGGACGGCCGATGCCGAGCTTCAATTGAAATTGAGCTGCGTGGTTGCCGCCGAGCTGCGGAACGAGCTGGCTCGGCGATGTGCACGGTAGTGCTTGGCAGTACAACGCCGTTATGCCGTAGGGACTCTCGTTCATCGCGCCGCCCATGCTAATCGTGCCTTGCACGAAAGGAATGAGGCGCAGTTGATGTCCGTACGCGTCATCATGCGGGCGGCCGAAGGAGTACGCCGCGCTGTAAATCATCGTGAGATAATGCTGCGGCCATTGATCGGTCGGCAGCAGATTCGGATAGAGCGACGGCTGCAGGTCGATCTGAATCTGCGGCGAGGGATGCCATTGGAGGTGTAAGATTTGAACGAGCTGAGCCGTGTTCGTTTGGTTGGCACCCGCAGACGACAGCACCCATTGCGGTCCAACCGAATACGTCGTCAGCAAATGAAATTTCGGCTGCGTGAGCACCGGCACGGGAATCGTCAAGGCGAGCGCGAGGAAATCGCCCGTGCGATAATGCTCCATGTACGGTAAGCCGTTGATCTCGACGGGAAGATAATCCGTTCCGCCGCCGATCGAACCCCAACGATGCGTGTACGTCGGCGAGATGATGAGCGGGAAATCCTGACCGAGCAACTTCGTCCAAACGATTTGATCCCAGTGCGATATGATCAAATGATTCTGAACTGTTGCATTGTTCGCAGCGAGATTCGCGGTCGCAATCGGCGTCGCGACGCCCTGCAGAAATACCGGGACTGTACCGCTTGAAAAGCCGAGCGGATACTCTTGCAGATCGTAATAACCGATCACGAGGCGGTTGTTCGGTGAAAACGAGTATCGGAAGATTACGTCCATTCCACCGGGCAGTCCCGAGCTGGGCGCGCCCGTCTTTCCGAATGCCCACGCCATCGCCGCATCGACCGTGTAGTCGAGACCTGACGGCCAGAGCGGCATGTGTTTCGGCCGTGCGACCGGCGTCGTTTGCGCAACGATTCGCGCGTCCGCTTCTTGCGAAACGGTTGGGGCAATGGGCCACGCTTGCGATGGTTGCGTCCCATTATCGGCCGCCGCAACGAGCGGCTGCGCCATGAAGACCATCGCAAACAGCGCGCCAAGGATTGCCCGGGGCAAACGCAACTGGGACATCCGAACTCCCTTCCACACCTGGGGTGGACTTGCGGTTGCCTACGCTACCTGAGAAAGCGAACCCTATCCGGGCGAGACGGGAACCCCGCTCGCGAGCTTCTCCAACATCGCGCGCGTGAACACGAGCATGTCTCCGGCGGAGCGCGTCGTTACCCAATTGCCGTCGACGATGACGGGCTGATCGCGGTACAGTCCGCCCGCGTTGCGGATGTCGTCGGCGATCGATGCGGCGCCGGTCAGCTGCCGTCCCCGTACGATTTGCGATGAGATGAGAATCTGCGGGCCGTGACCGACCGCAAAAATCGGCTTCTTTGCTAAGTCGATCTCACGCAGAAGCCGCTGGACGTCGCGATTGTTGCGGAGCTTGTCGGGCGACGTGCCGCCCGGAATAAGCACCGCATCGAAGTCGTCCCCGGTCACGTCGGCAACGAGCTCTTCGGCCTTCTGCGTGCCGGCTTCGTCCAGGCCGCGCTTGCCGCGGATCCGCTGACGCGCCCGGTCATCGAGGCCGAGAACCGTCACGATTGCGCCGGCTCCCTCCAGGGCCTTGCGCGGCTCCGTCAGGTCCTGCTCTTCAAACCCATCGCCGATGAGCGCGGCGACTCGCTTTCCTTCGATCGACATGCGCCCGAAATACGCCCCCGGGTTCCTCGGCCCCCTTATGCCCGTCAGTGCGCGCCCTGAGGCGAGCCGACGGCGGAGCTCATATTGAAGGTGCCCGCCTGGACCGCGTTCAGGAGCGTCTGCTGAACGAGCTGTTCCAAAACCGCGTTGCCCTGATTGTTCAGATGGAACAGGTCCGACGCAAAGTACGCGGTCGTATAGTACGCCGGATTATTATTGAAGTACGTGTACCAATCGGCGAAGGCCACCTGTTTGTCGGCGGCATCGGCGATCGCGTCTTGAATTGCGGAGTTCGCCTGCTGCGCGTCCGTCGTCAGCGCAGCGCACTGGCTGGGAGTCAGATTCGCAACGCACCACGGAATCTGTCCGAGGTTCGGCACGCCGACGACGATCGTTCCTTCCGGCGGTCCGCCCGCCAGCGCATTGAGATCGGCTAGCATCGTCGAGTAGGCTGCGTACAGCGTTCCGGTGCGCGGATCTCCGCCTGGGGCCAGCGTCGTTCCCGTTGCGATGCACGGCGTCGCGATCGTCGCACCGCCGCCGCCGACGACCGTTCCGCCGCCCGCGATGCACTGCTGCGTGTAGAACGCGTCCAGCGTGTCGTTGATCCCGCTTTGGATCAAGATCAGCGTTTTGATGTTGTCCGAGCGTACCGTTTTCACGAGCGTGGTCAAGCTTCCGAATTGACCGCTATTGTGCAGCACGTCGCCCGAAAAACCGTTCTCGGGTCCCGGTGAGTCCCCGCTGAGGGCGCCCGTGACGCCGAGGCCGACATACCCGGAGGGCTGCCAGCGAGGGATGGTGGCGATGTAGCCGGCCAGCACTTGAGCCCAGCCCTGCGGATTGATGTTGGTTGCGACGCCCGCGGCGGTCGCCGAAGTCGTGCATCCCGAGGCGACGGACGGCGGCGCACCGCACGACGACGTCCCGATGCCGACCGTGAAATCGTCGCCGAAGGCGAGTATGTCGACGCCGGCGCGAGACGACTGGGTCGGAATCGGCGTGGGGCTCGACGTGCCGGAGGTGCCGTTACGACATCCTGCGACAACGCCGGCCGTCGCGCACACCAAAAACAGGAACAGCCAGGTCCTCATCCCCCGGGCCATTCACCGACGCCGAGGGACATCTTGCCGAGCTTTGTAAACCGCGGATGAGAGTGAGCACCGAAGCGCGCAAAAACCGGCACCTCGACATTTGTCTCCACGACGACGTCGCCGGAACGTTGGATGCGGGCTTTGCGGCCGTACGTTTGCGCCACGAGGCGCTCCCCGAGATCGCCCTCAACGACGTCGTTCTGGGCACGAAGTTTCTGGGCCACGCGCTGCAGGCGCCCTTGATCGTTTCCTCGATGACCGGCGGCACGCAGCGCGCTCAGGAAATCAATCGTAATCTCGCGCGCGCAGCGCAGGCGATGGGCGTCGCGATCGGCCTCGGCAGCATTCGCGCCGCAATTGAGAATCCGAGTCTGTTCGCGACGTATGACGTCCGCGACGTCGCGCCCAGCGTGATGCTGTTTGCAAATCTCGGCGCGGTCCAGCTCAACTACGGCGTTACAGCTGTGGACGCGCAGCGCGCCATCAAAGCGATCGGGGCAAACGGCTTGTACTTGCATTTCAATCCGCTGCAAGAATCGCTGCAGCCCGGAGGTGACACAAACTTTCGCGGCTTGATTCAAAAGATCGCGGAGCTCGTGCAGAAACTCGACGTACCGGTCGTTGCGAAAAGCGTCGGGTCGGGCATCGCACCCAGCACGGCGCAACGGCTTTTCGACGCGGGGGTCGCAGCGATCGACGTCGCCGGCGCCGGCGGAACGTCGTGGGCGCGCGTCGAGGGAAAGCGCTCCGACGACGCATTGCGTTCGAGATTGGCCGAACAATTTGCCGATTGGGGATTTCCGACGGCAACGGCGACGCGCGCGTTGCGCCAGGCTTTTCCGTCGGCAACGATCGTCGCGAGCGGCGGCCTGCGCAGCGGCGTCGACGTCGCAAAGGCGCTCGCACTCGGCGCCGATCTTACGGGAATTGCGTTGCCGCTGCTGGAGCCCGCCACGCGTTCCGCAGACGCGGTTATGGAAGCGCTCGGTGAAATCGTCGAAGGATTGCGTATCGCGATGTTCGCGACTGGATCGCGAACGCTCGCGAACCTGCGCGACGCGCTGCTTACGTGACGTCGATGCCGCGCGGTTGCGGATTAACGGCGACCGTTCCGTCTTGGATCCTCAGCTCGAAGGTCGCAACGCCGGTCGTTTCAAGCAATTGAAGCCGGCCCGTTTCCAGGGAAAAGCACCATGCATGCCACGGACACGTCACGGTCTTCTCATGAATCCATCCTTCGGCGAGAGGTCCGCCCTGGTGCGGACAGGTTGCCTCGATCGCGAACCATTCGTCATCGACGTGAAAGATGGCGATCTCTTGCGAACCGACCGCGACGGATTTTGCCGTTCCGCTGGGTATCTCGTCGACGGAGGCAACCGTCACGAACTCGTCGATCACGCTCTCTGCTTTCACGAAAGGACGCTCCCGTCATGCTTCGTGACTATCGCGATTGGCTCGATTCCGAGCTGAAGCTCCTGGGAAACGCCAGCCATCACGCCTATTCGTTCGGTCAAGCCAATATGGCGAAACGCGCGCTCGAACGGCTCGATGACGAGCTCGGAAAACGTGTGTACGTTCCGCTCGATCGCGGCGAAGCCATGACGGTGCTCACCGCGCTCGAGATGCTCTTACAACAGCAGACCTCGCTCGATCCCTCGATTCAGGTGCTGCGCGACACGATCCGCACCGCCGTCACCGATCAGGCGCCGCCGATGACGGCCTGACGGCGGGAGCGCCGCAAACCGACCCGTAAGTCCGCCTGTACCGGAGGAGGGCTTCCATGCGCCGTCAGTTTGCGTTATGTGCCGTGTTGCTGCTCGTCGTAACGCTTGCCGCTCCATCGCGCGCGCAAACGCCGACCGGCGCAGGTTCGACTGGTGCCGCCGCCCGCGGCCCGGAGCCATACGACAAATGGACGAAAGACGCGCAAAAGCAGGACGGACTTTTCACGGTCTGGCGCAAGGACGGCAAAGTCTATTTGGAGCTGAGCGCGGACCAACTCGATAAGGATTTTCTGCAGACCGCGGTTCCAGCGAACGGTCTGGGCGGATTCGCAATCGTGTCGGGGCAGATGTTTCAGCAAGAAGCGCGCTTATTGCGTTTCGTTCGAACCGGCGATCGCGTCGCCGTATTGTGGCCGCAGACGCGGTTCTTTGCAACCGAGAATACGCCGCTCGCCGAAGCCGTGCATCTATCGACTGCCGATTCGGTCGTCGGCATGGCTTCCGTCGTCAGCGAGAATGCGACGAATAAACACATCGTCGTCGACATGACCTTGCTGCTCGGCGACGTCATGAACTTTACGTCAACGCTAGGACGAATCGCAGATCCCCACGATCCACTCTCGCAATATCATCTCGACCCTTCACGAACGTACTTCGGCTCGACAAAAGCGTTTCCGAATAACGTCATCATTGAAGCCGACCAAACATTTTCAGCGCCGAAGCCCTCCGAGGCGGTAGACACCGTCGTCGACCCGCGCAGCATTCAAGTGCGCGTAAAATACAACTTGATCGCGCTTCCTGAAAACGACGGATACATGCCGCGCCTGCAAGACGACCGGGTCGGCTACTGGGAAGCGGATCGTCTTCGCTTTGACCGCCTGTATGCGCCGGACAACGTCGCTCGTTACATCGTGCGCTGGAACCTGCAGCCTTCGGATCCTTCGAAACCGGTGTCGCCGGCAAAGAAACCGATCGTGTACACGCTGAGCAACTCCATTCCCGTCGAATACCGCGATCCAATTCGGCGAGGTATCATGGAGTGGAACAAAGCGTTCGAGCGCATTGGGATTTCGAACGCCGTTGTCGTCGCCGACCAACCTTCGGATCCGGCGTGGGATCCCGACGATGCGCGGTACAACGTAATTCGCTGGATCACAGAAGCGCACGAGGGCGGCTTCGCCGAGGCGCAAATCGTATGGGATCCCCGCACGGGCGAGATTTTACGCGGCGGAATCATCATCGATAGCGATCTCGTCCACTATGGCGCGCTGCTGCTTCGGGCGCGAACCTTTCCTTCGGCGGAGCGAAGCGACAGCTCGCAGCTCGGGCATAACGACGGCGCACCCATGGCCGAGCAGTTCGCGTTCGGCGTCTTTGCACAAGCGCTCCTGACGGGCCAGGACCCGAGCAAAATCGCGGGTCGACAAATCCCCGACATGCTGTTCGGGTTGGTCATGCACGAAGTCGGGCACGACTTCGGGCTCGCGCACAACTTCATCGCGCACAACGCGTATACCGAAAAAGAGCTGCGCCAAAAGAGCTTCACCTCGAAAAACGGCATCTCGGCTTCGGTGATGGACTATATTCCTTTCAACATCGCGCCGAAGAACGCCGCAAACGGCGATCTCTTTCAAACCGTACTCGGACCTTACGATTATCACGCCATTGCATGGGGATACGGGCGGGTGCCGGGAGCCGTCGCGCCGGAAGACGAGGTACCGGCGCTGGATCGCATGGCGGCGAAATGGAGCGATCCGCGTTATCGCTTTGCCTCGGACGAAGACGTCGACTGGGCCCAAGGACACGCGATCGATCCTCGCGTTGCGCAGTTCGTTCTCTCGAACGATGCCGTCGGCTGGTGCCAAGGGCAGATGCGCATCGTCGGCGACTTGATGGACACGCTCGATGCTCGCTTTCCTGCCACACAGCATCCCTGGGAAGAAGAGCGGGCTGCGTTCGGATACATCCTCGGAACGTACGCACGGTGTGCGATCGATGCCACCCACTTCATCGGCGGAGAATATCTCTCGCGCGCTCGGCGAGGCGATCCGCACGCCGCTCTTCCGCTCACGCCGGTTTCGCGCAGCGACGAGATGCGCGCATTCGGCGTACTCGATCGTTATGTGTTTTCGAACGCTGCCTGGAAATACTCGCCGCTGACGCTCCGCCGCTTGGTGTATAGCGAGCACGAGGCTCTCCCGTTTGGCCGGGATCGCGACAATCCGCCGCGACACGACGTCTCGGTTTCCGACGTAGCGGCGCGAGTACAAGATACTATTCTCGGTTATCTGTTCTCGCCGCTCGTCATGGCCCGCATCGCGGATCTTCCGATGAAGGCGCAGCCCGGGAAGACGATGACGATCGCCGATCTCTTCACGTGGTCGCAAAACGCGATCTACGGAGAAGTCGGCGATCCGCACGCCGCCGTCGCCGCAACGGTTCGGCGCAACCTGCAGCGCCGATACGCGCGTCTGCTTGCAAAGATCGCAGTTTCTCCCGCCAAGGGCACGCCGTTCGACGCCCAAGCGTTGGCGCGTTTCGAGCTGGACGACATCGTCGGCCGGACCGACCGTGCGCTAAGGCAGACGCACGATCTGCAGCTGCGGGCGCACCTCGAGGCGCTGCGCGCCGACGCGCGGCGCGCGCTGTCCGGGCGCATGCCGGCGGCGCCTGCGTAAGAAAAGGGGTTGGCCACAGGCCTTGGGCGTGCTATGATGCCGCGGTCGCCGGCCTGGATCCTCATAAAGGGTCTGGAGCCGAGCGAGCCTATCCTGCGTAAGGAGCATCATGCCGCTCACCAAAGAGCAGAAGGCCGACATTTCGGCCAAGTTCGGACGGAGCAACGGCGACACCGGATCCGCCGACGTCCAGGTGGCGACGCTCACGGCGTCGATCAACATGCTCACCGAGCATTTGAAAGTTCACAAGAAAGACCATCACAGCCGTCGCGGCTTGTTGATGCAAGTCGGTCAACGCCGGCGGCTTTTGAATTATCTGCAGCGCGTCGACTTGGAGCGCTACCGCAAGCTGATTAGCGACTTAGGACTGCGCCGCTAGGGGCGCCAGGGCGCCGGAGGCAGCCTCCCGAAGCCCGACATCGTAAAGAGTATTAAGCAAAAAAAGAATTTAGGAGAACACGTGCCAGAATCGATCTCAATCGAGATCGGCGGCCGTACGCTGGTCATTGAAACCGGCGAACTTGCCAAGCAAGCGAACGGTTCCGCTCTCGTACGCTATGGCGACCAGAACGTCGTTCTGTGCGCCGTCACTGCTTCCGCACAACCGCGCGAAGGCATCGACTTTTTCCCGCTGACCTGCGATTTCGAAGAAAAGATGTACGCAGCCGGCAAGATCCCCGGTGGATATATCAAGCGCGAAGGCCGTCCCACCGAACACGGAACGATAAGCTCGCGCCAAATCGATCGTCCGCTGCGTCCGCTCTTTCCTGAGGGCTTCCGCAACGACGTGCAAGTCATCGCAACGGTATTGTCGATCGATCCCGTGCTCGACGCCGACGCACTCGCGGTTTGCGCCGCGGGCGCTGCGCTTGCGGTCTCGGACATCCCGTTTGAAAAAACCGTCGCCGCCGTTCGCGTCGGTCGCGATGAAAACGGCGAATACGTGTGCAATCCGACGATCCCCCAATACGAGACCGGGGGAATGGACATCGTCGTCGCCGGCACGGCCGACGCGGTGATGATGGTCGAAGGCGGAATGAACGAATTGAGCGAGGACGATTTCCTCGGCGCAGTTGCGTTTGCGCACGACAACATCAAACAAATCGTCCGCGCGATCGACGATCTCGCGAAACGGTGCGGCAAACCGAAAGCCGATTATCCGATTCACAAACCCGACCCGGCTCTCAAGCAGTGGATCGAAAAGACGTTCGGTAAGGACGTCGCCAAGGCGATGCGCATCACCGAAAAACAAGAGCGCAATGCCGCCTTCGACAAGATCACGCGTCTGGAAGCCGCCGCGCGCTGCAAAGACGAGGGGCTGCGCACGCTTCTCCAGGATCCGAAGAACAAAGACTTCGATAAGATCCTCAAAGCGATGGAAGAGGACGAGCTTCGCACCATGGTTGTGGACGAGGGCGTGCGTCCGGACGGCCGCAAGCCCGACGAGATTCGCGCGATTTGGTGCAAGACGCACTACGTGCCGCGCGTGCACGGCAGCGGCGTGTTCACGCGAGGACAAACGCAGGTCTTCTCGGCGGCAACGCTCGGTTCGATCAGCGACGAACAGCGCTTGGACTGGATCATCGAAGTTCCCAACAAGCGCTACATGCACTTCTACAACTTCCCGCCGTACTCGACGGGTGAGACGCGCCCGATGCGCGGTCCCGGCCGTCGCGAGATCGGCCACGGTCATCTCGCGGAGCGCGCGCTCGTTCCGGTGCTGCCGAACGTCGAAGATTTCCCCTACACGATGCGCGTGATCAGCGAGGTGCTGGAATCCAACGGATCCTCGTCGATGGCGTCGGTGTGCGGCAGCACGCTGTCGCTCATGGATGCAGGCGTTCCGCTCAAAAAGCACGTTTCCGGCGTCGCGATGGGCTTGATTCTCAAAGGCAAAAAACATCGCGTCATCACCGACATCCAGGGCATCGAAGATGCGCTCGGCGAGATGGACTTCAAAGTTGCCGGTACGGTCGACGGTATCACCGCGATCCAAATGGACATCAAAGTCACCGGCATCACGATCGAGATCATGCGTGAAGCGATGATCGAGGCCAAGAAATCGCGCCTCTTTATCATCGACAAGCTCAAAGAGACGATTGCTGAGCCGCGCGCGGAGCTCTCCTCGTTCGCGCCACGGATGATCGTGCTGCAGATCAATCCCGAAAAGATCAAGGACGTCATCGGACCCGGCGGCAAGGTCATCAACAAGATCATTGCCGACACCGGCGTCAAGATCGACATCGAAAACGACGGCCGCGTGTTCATCGCGTCGCCCGACGGCGAAGGCGCCGAAAAGGCGAAAGCGATCGTCGAAGCAATCACCAAAGAAGTGCAGGTCGGTGAGACCTATCTCGGCACCGTCACGCGTCTGATGAACTTCGGTGCGTTCGTCGCGTTCTTGCCGGGCAAGGAAGGCCTCGTGCACATCAGCCAGCTCGCACCGCAGCGCGTCGAGAAGGTTGAAGACGTCGTCAAGATCGGCGATCAGATCATGGTCAAGGTGATGGAGGTCGATTCGCAAGGCCGTATCAATCTCTCGCGCAAGGCCGTGCTCAACGGCGACGCCGGCATTCCCGACGACTACCAGCCGCGCGGCCCGCGTCCACCGCGAAGCGGCGGTCGCAACGGCAACGGCAACGGCGGCGGAGGCGGCGATCGTCTCGGCGCACCGGCCGGACGGACACGGCGGCGCCGCAACAACGACGACTAAGCGAAGAAACGGTGATAACACGAAGAAAGGTCTTGCGACTCGCTCGCAGGGCCTTTCTCCCTTTTGGAGCACGTCTAGGGCGTCAAATGCCTCGTCATATCGCGCGCATCCGTTTCGTATTGTTCATGCTTGGAGCGATGAGCGCGCCGTTTTGGACTCCGACCGTCGCATCTGCCGCAGGAACGCCGCTCGTAATTTGTAACCGGTCGACCGCGCCGCTTCTCGACATTGCGGTCGGATACTACTCGACCGGAGCCGCTGACACGAGCACGTCGCTTTCCGGACCTTTCGTTTCGACCGGATGGCAAACGGGCTTGGCTCCCGGACAATGCCGTAACTTTGCGAACCCCTTCAATGCTCGCTATATGTTTTGGTGGGCTGCAGCGCGCGGCGGCATCAACACCTCCGAAAACGTGTGGACCACCAATGGCAACGACCACTTTTGCATTCCCAACGTGTATGGCGCTACGGCCGATATGTCAAAGACGTTCACGTTTGAAGATGAAAATGTTTCACAAGCGGCGTGTGAGAGTAAAAGCGCGAACCCTGCCGTCGGTCACAATCTCTGGGTTACCGTTCGCAAGGTCGACCTCCCGGTAGACTCAACGGTTAGCTTCGACGGGCGATAACGTTCGGTTTTAGGGGCAGAACCATCGCCGCATCGGGGACGAAGCCGAGCTTCTCGTAGAGCGGGCGCCCCATTTCGGTCGCGCGCAACGCGACGCGGAGATGGTCGTTCTCCGCACACCAGTCGAGCAACGCTTGCATCAATTTGCGTCCGATGCCCGCATTGCGGTACGCCGCGCGGACGTAGAGATTGTGCACGTATGCTTCTTTGCCCGCAAGATCGTCGCGCCGCGGACTCGCATCGCGAATGCGAACCGTCACCACACCGATCGCAGCGTCGCCGTCGTGCGCGATCCACGATTGCATCGCGCCGCGGGCAGTGAGAGCGCGTACCCACGCGCGCGTCGCCTGCGTGAATTCGGCCGGTAAGGGCCCTCCCGCGTTTTCTTCGATGAACTCAATCCGCAGCGACGCGACGAGATCCGCCTCGTCCACGGTCGCCATGCGTAGCGACACAGGCATTTACCGGGGTTTGCCGGACAGGCGTCCAAGCACTCCTCGCCATGGAACGCTCGATCTTCGACCACGTCGATCTTCGCGTGAGAAGCCTTGCCGAATCGGCTCCGTTTTATGACGTCGCCATGCCGGCGCTAGGACTGCACCACAAACGCGAAATCGGCGAGCACATCCTGTATTACCGCAAGATCGGCCGGGTACCGGCAGAGTGCATCGTTCTGTTCGAGGATACTCAGCACGTACCGACGGGAACGGTCCTGGCTTTCTATGCCCCCACGTATGCGGAGGTCGATGCAACCGCTGCGAAGCTTTGCGCCGCCGGCGCGCGGAACGTCGAAGGCCCCTTGCGCTGTCCCGAATATTCCGAGACCTACTACGCATTTTTTTTCACGGACCCGAGCGGCAATCGTTTGGAAGTCGTCTGCCGTAGACCGTCGGAAACGTAACTCGACGATGCCATTTGATACGCTCGGTGCGTTCGTCGATGCATTGCGGCGGCGCGGCGAGCTGGTAGAAATCGCCGCGGAGGTCGATCCGTACCTGGAGATCTCCGAGATCGCGAATCGCGTCGTAAAGGCCGGCGGTCCCGCGCTGCTCTTCAAACGCGTGCGCGGCTCGCAGTTTCCCGTGCTGATGAATCAATTCGGTACGGAGCGCCGCATGGCAATGGCTTTCGATGCCGAGCGCCTCGACGACGTTCCGCAACGCCTGCGTAAACTACTCGATTTTTCGATGCCGCAATCGCTGACCGAAAAAATCGGAAAGCTCGCGTCGCTGGCGCCGCTTGCGAACGTCATTCCGAAGACGGCGTCATCCGGGTCGGTGCAAGACGTCGTGATCGAGGATCCGGATTTGAGCGCCCTCCCGGTATTGACGACGTGGCCGCTCGATGCCGGGCCTTTCATTACACTCGGTCTCGTCGTGACGTCCGATCCGCAAACGCAAGTGCAAAACCTCGGCGTTTACCGCATGCAGATTTTCGACCGCAAGACCGCTGCGATGCATTGGCAGCGCCACAAGCACGGGCGCGCACAAGCGCGCAAATGGGGTGACCGCGTTCCCGTGGCCGTGGTCGTCGGCTCCGATCCCGTCGTGACGTATGCGGCGACGGCGCCGCTGCCGCCCATCGTCGACGAGCTCGCATTCGCCGGACTTCTGCGTGGGAAATCGGTGAAAGTCGTGCGCGCAAAGACCGTCGACCTCAAAGTCCCTGCAGACGCAGAGTTCGTGCTCGAAGGGTACGTAGACAACAACGATCTGCGCACCGAGGGCCCATTCGGCGATCACACCGGCGTATATTCGCTCGCCGATTTGTATCCGACGTTTCACTGCACGGCGATCACGCATCGCAAGAATCCGATCTGGGCGGCAACCGTCGTCGGGAAACCGCCGATGGAAGACGCATGGCTCGGGAAAGCAACGGAACGAATCTTTCTGCCGCTCTTGCAAATGGTCGTGCCGGAGATCGTGGACTATAACCTGCCGGTCGAGGGTGGTTTCCATAATCTGTGCATCGTCTCGATTCGCAAATCGTATCCCGGGCAGGCGTTCAAAGTGATGAACGCGCTGTGGGGCTTAGGACACATGATGATGCTGACGCGTACGATCTTGGTCGTCGATGCGGATATCGACGTCCACGACG
>JBOHTT010000037.1:0-16344 GCA_050733775.1 Vulcanimicrobiaceae bacterium | reverse complement strand
CGCCAGCACGCCGAAAAATGCGCCGAGAAAAAGCAGGTCGCCGGGCACGTACCCCTCCTTCGGCGGCGCCGGTGGCTGCCCCAGCAGGCGAAACAGGGCCGACCTCGGATTCGTTCGCAGGTAAGATGCCACGGGGCTTAGGGATCGCGGGGATTCTCAGCGTTGCGGGTTGCGGGACGCTGGCCGGTCACGCCCTGACCTATCTTCTCGAGGGCCGCGCCATGGAGGACGGCCGCCACGCGTACTTTTCGCCGTTGCTCGAGATGGCCGTCGCGATTGCGATCTTTTGCGGCATTGCGCTCGCCTTTAGGCTGCTCTCTGTCGCCCGATGCGGCCGTACCTTCGAAGCACCGCCCTTGCCGTGGCTGTGCACGACGCTGGCGGTGCTGCAAGTCTCCGGCTTTGTCGTGCTCGAGTTTTCCGAGGGGAACAGGCCGGATCTTATCGGCTGCGCCATCGAAGCTTTGACTGCACTTCTCATTGCCATTGTCGTAGCGCTCGCGCTCGCTTTCGTCGAGCGCTGCGTGGTACCGATTCTCGCCAGATATTTGCGCCGTCGAGACGATGCGCGACCGCCAGTTGCGTCACCGTCCTCGCCGGTCGTTCGGCCGTCGCTGCTGCTTACTGCGAGCGCCGGCGTTCGCCGTTTCAAGCGGCCACCTCCAGCCTTCGGCTAACGACAAACCGCGCGCGCGACCGGCGCGCGCGACCTTTGCTGCTGCCGTTATGGAGGTATTCTGATGAAGCGCATCCTTTTGCGCGCGGTCTTGCCCTTAGTAGCACTCATGCTGATGGCGCATTCAGGTGCGCAAGCGCACGTCGTCTGCGGCGACCGCGTTTTTCCGACCACGTTAACCATGGACGATCCCGGCGTCAGCGACGAACTGTCGCTGCCGACGATTGCACTCACTCCGACGCCATCGGGCGCAAGCAACTCCTACGGATACGAATGGGACAAAACGATCACCGAGGACCTCGGCTTCGCCATCAACGGTGATTACGTCAGCAATCCCGCCCAAGGTCAGAGCGGTTGGGACAACATTACCATCACGCTCAAAGACCAGCATCCTTGCGTCGAGCATTACGAGCATGAAGAGCTGGCTTGGTCGGTAGGTATCGTCCGCGAAATTACGGGCACCGGATCGAAGCAATTAGCCAACGCCGGCGCAATCGACACCGTCGGTTCGACGTCGCCCACCTTCTATTTCGGTAAAGGCCTCGGCGATCTGCACGCGCCGTTTCTTCGACCGTTCGCCATCACCGGCGAGCTCAGCAGACAGTTTTCCGACTCGCCTGCGACGAGTCCAAATGCGTGGAACTATGCAGCCTCATTGCAATATTCCATGCCGTATTTGCAACAGCACGTGAAAGCGCTGAAGGTGCCTCAGTGGATCACGCGTTTGACGCCTGTCGTCGAGGTTGCAATGAGCACGCAAGATGGCAGCTCGCCGACGGGAACCATTTCGCCCGGCATCCTCTACGACGCCAACAACTGGCAGCTCGCAGCCGAGGCAATCGTCCCCGCCAACAAGGCGACGTGGCAATCGCAAGGCACGGGCTTCATCGTCCAGTTTCACGTCTTCCTCGACACGTTCTACAAGGATTGGTACGGCAAACCGCTCGTCCGCACCAATCTTTGGAAATGACAATGCGTCGTATTGCAGCCTTGGCTGCCGCAATGCTCATCATGACCCCGCAAACTGCAGGAGCGCACGCCTTCCTGGATCATTCCGACCCGGCCGTCGGCAGCACGGTGCCGGCGCCGGCCGTCATGCATCTTTGGTTCACGCAACAACTGGAGCCGGCGTTCAGCTCGGTAGCGGTCACCGACCGATCGGGCGCAACCGTCAACGAGGGCGCTGCGGCAATCAACCCCACAAACCGCTCGGAACTGGACGTCAAGCTGAAATCGCTTCAGCCTGGCACGTACAAGGTCAAGTGGCACGTCCTATCCGTCGACACGCACACGACTGAGGGAGACTTCACCTTCAACGTCCGAGGCGGATAAGCGCCATCGACCCGTTTTTAATCGTCGCACGCACGCTGCACTACGCGGCGACGGCGCTGCTCGAGGGAACGTTTGTCTTCTGGTGTGCGATTGCGCGACCGGCATTCCACCACTCCGGAACGGCACCCGAACTGGAAACACGTTTCGATCGACGGCTTCTCGCACTCGCCTGGACGAGTCTGATCGTCTCGGTACTGACTGGCGCGACGTGGCTGCTCGGCACGGCTTCGAACATGAGCGGCATGCAGCTTGCCGTGGTCTTGTCGCAAGGCGTTGCCGGCATCGTCCTGACACAGACGCGCTTTGGTGAAGTTTGGCAGTTGCGTGGCATTTTCTGCATCGTGCTCGTCTTCTGTTTGGTCGCGCAGAAAAGCAACTGGAAGTACGGCGCGCGCTGGATGGGCATGCTGATTGCTGCAGCGCTGGTGATGTCGCTTGCATGGGCCGGACACGGGGCAGCAGCAGACGATCTGCCGCTGGACTTCCTTCACCTTCCCGCCGACCTGCTGCACTTGCTCGCGACCAGCGCGTGGCTCGGCGCTCTCGTGCCTCTCGGCATGTTGCTGCGAACTCATACGCCGGCCGCACGTATTGCGACGCTGCGCTTTTCGACGTTGGGTATCACCTGCGTCGGCATCTTGATCGTCACCGGGGTGGTCAACACGTGGTTTCTTTCGGGTTCGATTCCCGCGCTGGTTGGAACATTGTACGGTCAACTGCTTCTCTTGAAGATCGCGCTTTTTGCGTTGATGATCGCGATCGCGAACGTCAACCGCAAGCGACTCGTACCGGCCCTGCAGCAGGGTGCCGCAACCGGCAGGCTCTACGGTAATACGCTCGCCGAAGCGAGTCTCGGCTTACTCGTCCTCGGCATCGTCGGCATCATCGGCACGCTGCCGCCGGGCCTGCATACCGAACCGCGCTGGCCGTTCCCGTATCGTCTGGACCTGAGCGAGATTGCAGCCGGCGCCCAAAAGCTGCTCGATGTTGCCGCAACGTTATTCGTTTTATGCCTCGCGGCCGGAGCGCTCGCGGCCGACCGCAGGCGCTACGGTGGGGTGACCCTATCCATCGGTGGCCTTCTCGTCTGCGGCAGCATTGCGGCAATTGCGATGCGCCCGGGCATCGTGCGCGCATACCCGACAAGCTACTTTGCATCTCCACAAGCGTACGCTGCGCCTTCGGTCGCGCTTGGCGCGCCGCTATACGCCGCGAATTGCACGCCATGCCACGGAACCGACGGCCGCGGTGACGGGCCGATCGCGAAAAGCCTTTCGATTCCGCCCGCCAATCTTACCGAAGAGCATATCTTTGCGCACAGCGTCGGCGACATATTTTGGTGGATCAGCTACGGTAAGGGAAATGGCGTTATGCCGGGGTTCGCTTCGACGTTGACCCCGACGCAGCGCTGGGATCTCATTAACTACGTTCTTGCGCGCGCCGCAGGCACGCAAACGAGCGGCATCGGCTCGCAGGTTGCCGCGAGTGCGTCCGCGCCGCTGCCGGATTTCGCCTTCGAACAGGGAGGCGCGCAGAACACTTTGCGTCAGACGTTGAAGACGGGACCCGTGCTGCTCGTTTTGTTCGCCCATCCGGTGCCGCAGGCGCGTCTGGGGGAATTGACGTCGCTCGAGCCACGCCTTGCCGGCGTGGGCTTGCGCGTCATAGCCGTTTCGCTTTCGGCGTTCCCAGCGAATCCGTCGCCACCCGTCGTCGGCGTCTCGCGGGACGTGCGCTCGACTCTCGCCCTCTTCCGCTCCGCAAACGACGGCGGTGAGACCGAGATCATGCTCGATCGAAACGCTACCGTGCGAGCGCGCTGGATTGCCAAACAAGATCCTGACGCCGGGACGTTGCTTGCCGATGCGGACCGCGTTGCCCGCATTCCGGTCGCAGCAGCGAATCATGCAGGTCATGGCGGATGAAGATCGCATGCGCGCTGTCGATCGGCTCCGCTCCCGAACGCTATCTTGAAGCGACGCTAACCGCCATTGCGCCGGTCGTTGATCTCCTCGTCGTCAACGACAACGCCGCCGGGTCGAACCCGAATCTCCCAATCTTGGAGGCGAGCGACATCGCCCGTGCCGGGCGCTTGCGCGTCGTACGAACGGCCTTTGTCGATTTCGGTACGATGCGCAACGACGCATTCTCGGCGCTTGCAGCCACGGCCAAGCCGGATTGGGTTCTCTGGCTCGACGCGGACGAAGTGCACTACGAGACGATTGCCGGTCTGGCGCGTCATCTGTTGCCGCGCCTCGGTCCGGACTACGCCGCCGTGCACTGCTACAAAATCCATCTCGTCGGCTCTTTCCGCTGGGTCAGTGACGCCGCACGCGCCGTCTGTGCGTATCGTTTCAATCCAGCACTTCGTTGGCGCGGCGCCGTTCACGAACAGCTCGAAAACGTGAGCGGAAAAGTCGTCGTCGTCCCACATCGCATCGCGCATTACGGTGCCGTCCTGCCACCTGCAGCGTACGCGACGAAAGCACGGAAATATGCCGAGCTCGGCCAAGCGATCGACAACGCCTATCCCGCGCCCAGCGACGCAAATGTCGAGAACGTCTACGCCCGAAAAGCGAAGACGGCGCGCCGCTTCACGGGAAGCCATCCGGACGTCGCGTATCCGACCATCGACCGTCTGGAACGCGAATGGGCGGAATACCTCGCGGAGGCCGATCGGTTGTTCGAGGGGATGCAAACGCCGCTCGATCGCGCAACAAACGGGTTGCGCGCAGCAGTCGAAGAGACGCGCATCGCACTGCGCTATGTCGAGCATCCCGGTTTGTGGCCACCGCGCCCCTTTCCGAATGGAAGCTCGTCGTGAACGATGGGCATGAGCCCTTCGGTATCGCTGGCATCCATCGCGGACCTCGCTGACAGTATTCGGCGAGCCCATAGCGTCGAGCTGGATGCGTATGTCTTGCGCAATCCGCTTATCGTCTACTCGCTCGAATCTGCAGCACGTGCCGGAGCGCACGTCACGGTCCGTCTCGGCGATCCCGGTCGCGCTCCAGAGCGCGATGCGAACCTCACCGCAATGCGCGAGCTTGCTGCCGCCGGCGCCGACGTCGTCGCTCAACCCGGTTTTGGACCGCACGCGTCACACGCGAAGATTGCCGTTATCGACAATGCCGTGTACCTCGACGATCGAAACTTTACGGGCGACGAATCCGAAACGATCGTGCTCGAACGCCCAAAAATCGCAGATCGCACCTACGAACAAACAAAAAGCGCGGCGCTCGCGGGCGAAGCAACAATGATTCGAGAGAGCTCCGGCCACGACGTCATTCTGGCGACGGAATCGCTTGGCCCGGGTCCGGTCGTCGACGCGCTCTGCGAACGCGCGCGTCGCGGCGACGACGTCCGCGTCATGTACAACCATCAAACGCAGGATCGCGAAACGGTACGAGCCCTCGGGCGTCTGCGAGCGGCGGGCGCGCACCTTCGCTTATCGGCCGAGAACCATAAGATCGCCGTTGCAGGCGACGCCGCGTGGATCGGCTCGGCCAACGCATCCCCCGGCGCCGGCGAACAGCGCGAATGGGGCATGACCGTCCCGAAGGCAATTGCCGGCAGGCTTCGCGAGACGCTCGAATATTGCTGGTGGATGGCGAAGACGCCTATCGCTTCCGAGTCAATGCCCGTTTCGCCGCCGCAGTGATCGACGAGGTCGACATCCCGTATTCTTCGATCAATTCCGTCGGTTTGCCTGATTGGCCAAAACGATTCTGTACGCCGATGAATTCGATCGGAACCGGAAACCGGCGGGCGAGGATCTCTGCAACGCACGACCCCATGCCGCCCAAGACTTCGTGCTCCTCTACCGTCACCACGGCACCGCACTCGCGGGCTGCGTCTTCGACTGCACGTTCGTCCATGGGTTTGATCGTATGGTTGTTGATGACCAGCGCTTCAATCCCGTCGTCGCGCGCCAGGCGTTCCGCGGCAAGTAGCGCGTGGTAGACGAGGATGCCGCAAGCCACGATCGCAACGTCACTGCCCTTACGAAAAATCTGCGCCTTTCCGAGCTCGAACGGCGTCTCTGCAGTTGTAATTACTGCGGACTTTTCCCGGCCGAACCGAATGTAAGCCGGCCCTCGCATCGCGGCAGCGGCAAGGGTCGCCTTCTTCGTCTGAACGGCATCGCATGGCACCACGATCGTTATGTTCGGAATCGGACGCAGGATCGCGATGTCTTCTACTGCTTGGTGCGTCGCGCCATCGGGGCCGACCGATACACCGGCGTGCGCACCGGCAATCTTGACGTTCGCATCGTTGAGACAGATGTTGGTGCGAACCTGCTCCCATGCACGTCCAGGGCAAAACATCGCGTAGGACGCGATGAATGGCACTTTTCCCGCTAGGGCAAGCCCTGCACTCATCGCGGCGAGCAACTGCTCCTGGACGCCGATCTCGATGAAACGTGCCGGGAATGCTTCGCGAAAAGCTTCCATTCTCGTCGATTCCGTCAGATCC
Organism: Vulcanimicrobiaceae bacterium; assembly: GCA_050733775.1. Lineage (GTDB taxonomy): Bacteria > Vulcanimicrobiota > Vulcanimicrobiia > Vulcanimicrobiales > Vulcanimicrobiaceae > JAFAMS01. The sequence continues at coordinate 9,860 of JBOHTT010000037.1, read as the reverse complement.
GCGCAAATCGCGACGACGGCGGAATCGCGGCGGCCTGCTTCGAGCAGCCCTTCGCCAAAGCCGTCGCGGGTCGGCACTTGCGCAATGCGCGGGTCGCAGTAGTCGACGAGTTCTATCGACGCCAGGCTGGTCACGTTCCGCTCTCGATCCTGCCTTGAAGCGTGCGCAGCTCTTTGAGCGCCTTCGCGGCTTGCTCTGGGGACGGCGTCTTACCGTGCCAGTGAAAATCGCACTCCATGAAATCGACTCCATTGCCGGGGACGGTATGCGCGATGATCACGGTTGGTTTGCCTTGGACCCGTTGTGCGTTTTCTACCACACCGATGAAACTTGCGACGTCGTTTCCGTCGCACTCTTCAACGTTCCAATTGAACGATTCGTATTTCGTGCGCAGCGGCTCGAGAGGCATGACCTCCTCGGTCATTCCGTCGATCTGAATACCGTTGCGGTCGACGATGCACGTAAGGTTTTCGAGGCCGAACTTCGCAGCGCAGAAGACCGCTTCCCAGTGCAATCCACATTCCTGCTCGGCGTCGGAAACGACGCAATAAACACGCCACGTCTTCTTGTCCATTTTCGCCGCGTAACTCAACCCGCAGGCTTGCGCCAAGCCTGCGCCCAGCGGCCCCGACGTGGTTTCCAAAGCCGGCAACCTCGTGCGCTCGGGATGACCCTGAAGACGACTCCCGAGCTTCCTCAGGCTCCGTAGCTCCTCGCGTGGGAAGTAGCCCGCATGTGCCATCGCCGCGTATCGAACCGGGCAGATGTGACCATTCGAGAGGATGAGGCGGTCGCGATCCTCCCAAGTCGGATTCGACGGATCGTGTCGCAGAATATGAAAGTACATCGCCGTGAAAATGTCGGCCATCCCGAGCGGTCCGGCCGAGTGCCCCGAGCCTGCCTCGACGAGCATTTGAATCACGTCCTGACGAATCGCGTTCGCTCGCTCCTCCAGCAACAGGATGACGTCTCCGCGTATCGCTTTCGCCTGCTCCGTGAGTTCTGCGAGCTTCGGGTTTGAGGGTAATTGCACGAGCGCTTTCCTCTCCTATGGGACTATCCCCGGAACGTGCGCACGTCTTTGCTACCCAAGAAGGCCAAGCCGGAGCGAGCGGTCGGCGCCCGTTTGCGCAAAACGCCCGAATATTGCCGGTGGATGCCGAAGACGCCCATCGATGCAGCGTATACATCTCTGTACGGGTGTGCTCGAGCGTAACGGCCGGATCTTGCTCGTTGCCAGCCGCTACCGGAACCACGCGCAGCCGCTGTGGAACCTTCCTGGTGGCCGGCAAGAACCGTACGAGCTGCTCGAAAACGCCCTGCGCCGCGAATTCGATGAGGAAGTTTCGCTTCAAATCGAGATCGGGCGCGTCGCGTACGTCGCCGAATCGTTCGATCGCAGCGCCGAAACGCATTTCACGAACGTCGCGTTCGTCGTTCGTTCTGACGGCGAGCCGCTGCTGCGCGCAGGTGATCTCCACGCGGTCGATTTCGCGTGGGTGCCGCGCGACGAGGTCGCGCAACGCCTCATCGCGGCCGTCGTGCGCATTCCGCTCAGCGGGTATTTGAGCGGGAGCGACCGTACCTATTATGGCTTTGAGAATGCCGATATCTCGATTCAGTTCAACGATTGAAGTGCTCGTGCTCGTCGCGCTCGTAAGGGCCGGCGTCCCCGCCGCCGCCGCGCCGGCGCCCCCCGCTCCACCGCAAGCGACGGCTCGGGTCGACTGCAAGCCGCGACCGGTGCAAAGTCCACCGCTGGCGCTGACGCTCACTCCGCAAGGCGTCGATCCTGCCGTCCCGCTGCAGTTTGCCGTCCCGACCGGACCGTGCGCGGGCAGCGAGCGCATCGCGCCGTCGTCGCTGCCCTTCTCGGCCGACTATCCGTATCCGGCGTCGTGGTGGTCGGGCGGCGCACATCCGTTCACGCCATACCGCGGAGCTTGAGCATTGTTTCGAGCTGCTCGGCGTTACGGGCGGCGTTGCCGCGCCGGTGGTTGTTGAAGTACGCATAGACCTCGCGCACCTCGGAATTTGCGGCAAGATCGGTGATGCGCTCGACCCAAGGCGCGAGCTCCTCCGGCGTATACAAGTACTCGTAACGCGTGGCGTTGTCGCCGCTCCACCAGCGTTCGTAATTGCGTCCGTGAAAGCGAACGTACGCAACCGGTGAGGTAACCTCGGCACCGGGGCGCATCAAGCTGCGAAACTGCGGCTCGTCGACGTTCGTCCATCCCATTCGCAGCTCGCGCAAAAGCCGCGTCGCTTCATCACGTTGCCACTCCCGATTGCGAAACTCCACGACGAGCGGGATGCCCGAAAGCGCATCACCGAGAGCGCGCAAGTAGTCTTCGCTGCGCGCGCCCGGCTTAAAGCCGTGCGGAAATTGGAGCAGCGCGCAGGCAAACTTTCCGGCCGCGACGAGCGGCTCGATGCCTTCGCGCCACGCCGCCGCATCGGGATGCACCTGCACGGCGCCGCTCGCATGCGTCACCGATCCCGGAACCTTGACCGCAAAGCGAAAATTCGGCGGCGTTCGGCCGGCCATCGAGGCAAACGTCTTCGGAGGGAGGACGCGATAGTAGGTTGCGTCGATTTCCACGGCCGCAAAGTGCGCCGCATAATACGGCAGCATCTCGGGCTGGCGGATCCGCTCGGGATAGAACGTCCCCTTCCAGTCGTCATACGAATAGCCGCACGTCCCGACGTACACCCGAGCCTTTCCCTGCATGGAGCCGCGCTTCGGCACGAGAAGCTCGGTGACCATGCCGACGGAGTCAAAGCCGATGGTGACGGCGCCCGGTCTCATGATGGACGTCCCGCTGGGAATCGGCGGAATCCTCAAGCACGCGCTGCGCAATCACGCGGAACGCCGGATCGTCTCACGCGACGGCGAGGAGATCGTCTCCTTTACGTATGGCGACTTCGGCCGGCGTTGCGCGCAGCTCGCGGCGGCGTTGCACGGCCTCGGCGTGCGTCCTGGCGATCGTGTCGCGAGCTTTGCGTGGAACACGCATCGCCATCTCGAGCTGTACTATTCGGTCCCGTCGTACGGCGCAATTTTGCATACGGCCAATATCCGCCTGTTTCCGGACCAAGTCGCGTACGTGATCGAGCACGCCGACGACAAAGTCATCTTTGTCGATGCATCGCTTACCGCAGTACTCGCAAAAGCAATCGAGGTACGTCCGGCGATTGCATCGCGGACGTACGTCGTCATGGGTAAAGGCGATCATTCGCTTCCCAATGCTCACGATTACGAAGAGCTGATCGCATCGCAGCCTGCCGAATACGATTGGCCGACGCTCGACGAGCACGATGCGGCAATGCTTTGCTACACTTCGGCGACGACCGGCGAACCGAAAGGCGCGTTGTTTTCCCATCGCTCGACGTATTTACATGCGCTGGCGGCGAACCACGCCGACTATTTCAGCCTGTCGCGACGCGACGCGGTGCTGCCGGTGGTGCCGATGTTTCACGTCAATGCGTGGGGCATTCCGTTCGCAGCGCTCATGGCCGGCACTAAAATCGTGATGCCGGGAACTCGACTGGATCCGGCAAGTCTGATCGATCTCTTGGAGCGGGAGCACGTCACGTTCAGTGCGGGCGTTCCGACCGTGTGGCTCGCGGTTCGCGACGCTTTGCGCGCAAGCGGCAAGCGGCTTCCAAAACTGGAGCGCCTCATCATCGGCGGCTCTGCGGTTCCGCCGCAGCTGCTGGAAGACCTCGACGATCTCGGCATTCGCGTCGTGCATGCCTGGGGCATGACCGAGATGAGTCCGCTGGGTACCTGCTGTCCACTCTTCGGACCGGATGACGGCGATGATGCCGCCGTCCATGCGAAGAAGCTCAAACAGGGAAAATTCCATCCGCTGGTTGCCTGGCGCGTGCTCGACGAATCGGGTAACGACGTCCCGCAAGACGGAACGAGCCATGGCGAGCTCTGGGTGCGCGGTCCGGCCGTTGTGTCCGCGTACTACAAAAACGAAGCGCCGAGCTCATTTCGCGACGGTTTCTTCCGCACCGGCGACATCGTGACTGTTGATGACGAAGGCTTCATCGAAATCGTCGACCGCTCCAAGGATCTGATCAAATCGGGCGGCGAGTGGATCAGCTCCGTCGATCTCGAGAACACGTTGATGGGTCATCCGGCCGTCAGGGAAGCTTGCGTATTCGGCGTGCCGCATCCGAAGTGGGACGAGCGCCCCATCGCAGCCGTCGTCGTTCGCGAAGGTCAGAGCGTAACGGAAGACGATCTGCGATCGTGGCTCGGCGAGCGAATGGCAAAGTGGCAGATCCCGGATCGCGTCCTGTTCATCGACGCAATTCCGCGGACCGGGGTCGGCAAATTTCTCAAGCGCGAGCTTCGCGACCGCTACAAAGCGCTGTTCAGCACGTTGTCATCCCGAGCGTAGCAAAGCGCAGCTTTGCGTAGTCGAGGGACCGCCGCAACCTTGCCACCGCCGCTCTGTCCCTCGACTACGGGCGCGTTCCGCGCCCTACGCTCGGGATGACAAAGAGAGTTTCTCCATAAGCGCTTCGATCTCGCCGCCAAGCGTTCGCGCGACGTTTTCGCGATCTTGCGGCGGTCGATTTTGGTTGAGCTTTGCCTTGGCTTCGAGGCGCACGATCGGAATATCGAAAGCCACGATCTGCCGCATCATGTGATCGACGTATTCAGGGTCCTGCGCATCGACGGTATAGCGCGGCTCGAGTCCGGCTTCTTCTCGATCGGTAAGCCGCACGAGCAAATCGCGAACCGCCGCGGGATCGTCTGCGATCTCTGCTTTCCCGTACGCGTGTACGGCGGTGTAGTTCCACGTCGGGACCGCGGGGCCGGCGCTGCGATACCAATTCGGCGAAACGTACGCGTGCGGTCCCGTGAAGATCGCCAGCTGCGCGGCGCCAAAGGTCTCCCAGTGCGGATTCGCGCGCGCGACGTGACCCCGCAAGGTTCCGTACGGTTCGGGATTCGGATCGTAGAGCAGCGGAAGGTGGGTCGCAAACGGCTCGCCGTCGCGAATCGTCACGAGCGTCGCAAAACGATGCTCTTCCATGAAGGCGCGCGCCCAGGCCAAGTCTTTGACTTCGAAGTGTTTTGGAATGTACATCAGGCGGGAGCCGGCTCAAGCGTTGCTGTCGCGCGCCGGTACGGCACGTCGCGGATCGAAAGGACGGCCACCGCAGCGGAAATTGCAAGCGCCGCGCCGATCACGTATGCCGTCGCATACGAATGCGTCGCGCTGTAGGTAAAGCCGCCCGTCAACGCGCCCAGCGCCGAGCCGACTTGATGTGACACAAAAACCCAACCGTAGATCTCACCTGCGCTCCGCGCACCGAAGATGCGGCCGATGAGACTGTTGGTCGGTGGAACCGTCGCGATGTAATTCAGGCCGAACGCCGCGGCGAACGCAAACAGACCGACCGGCTCGCGCACCCAGATCAGCCAAATCAGCGTGAGCCCGCGCAAGAAATAAAACGTGGCCAGCGGTATGCGACGCCCGAGGCGATCGCATAGCCATCCGGAACCAACCGTGCCGACGACGTTCAAGCCGCCCATTAGCGCGAGCGCGCCTGCAGCCTGCGTTCCGGCAAAGCCGCGACCGACGCAATCGTCCACAAAGAACGTCAGCACCAAGCCGTTCGTCGTGTAGCCGCACACGAAAAAACTTCCGGCCAGCAGCCAAAATGCCGGTTGACGAAGCGCCGATGCGATGTTGAGACCTTCTGTCAATGAAGCTCGCGCGGCTGAATCTTGCGTCGACTCTCGCGGGCGATCGCGAATGAGCGTAAATGCCAGCGGCACGAACACGACGAGCGTCGTCACGCCAAGCCAGAATAGCGTCGTACGCCAGCCACCATGCAAGAGGAGCACCGCCGCGATCGGGATGACGACGAGTTGCCCCGCCGACATGCCCGCGCCCAGAACGCCGATGATGAGACCGCGTCCACGATCGAACCATCGCGCGACCAGACTCGTCGCTGACGGCATTCCTGCGCCGCCCGATGCCAGCGCAGCGACGACCCCGAGCGTCAACGCGAAGCCGAAAACGCTGTGCGCGAATGACGCAGCCATGATGCTGAAGCCGAGCACGATCAAGCTGATCGTAAAAATACCGCGCGAGCTCCAGCGATCGGCGAGCCTTCCGGTAAACGGGCTGATCGCGCCGTACAAGAACAAGCTGAGCGCAGCGATCGCGCCCAGCACAGCGCGTCCCCATCCGAATTCAGCGTCGAGCGATGGGATGAGCACGCCGTAGCACGCGCGCATACCGGCGGCAAACATCATGCCTGCCGTCGCAGCCAAGATGACGGACCAGGCGCGAGTGCTATCGCGCATAATCGCGAATGTACGCCGGAACGTCGACGATCGGCGGCACTTTTTCGTCCGGCTGCGGCAGGCCGTACGTCATGCGTGCGGGGAGCACGCCGGCCCACACGGGTCGCGCAAAGTCGTCTTCATCGTCGAGCGGTCCGCCGGTACGGATCTTCGCCGACGCTTCGTCGAGCGCGAGCGCGAGGACCGAGGTCGCCTGCAGCTCGTTTTCGTTCGGCGAGCGCGCCTCGCGCGAACGTCCCGGAATGAGATGTTCCACAATGCATTCCAATCCACGAAGCTTTTCCTCGCGATCGGTCACGAGCCTTGCATTGCCGAAGACCACGACGGAGCGATAGTTCATCGAGTGCTTGAACGTGCTCCGCGCGAGAACGAAACCATCAAAGAGGGTGACCGTCACGCACACGCCCGGCCCCTCAGTCCCCGCCTTGCACCATTGCGCCGCGGCGCTACCGTGCAGGTAGAGGCGATTACCCTCACGGCCATACGCGGTCGGGATCACCACGGGAATGCCGTCGTGCACGAAGCCGACGTGCGCGATCGTCCCTTCGTCGAGGATTGCCCAAATCGGCTCCACTTCGTAGACGCCGCGCTCGGGATGACGGCGCACGCGCGTTCGAGGCGAAGCGGCGACCGGACGGGATTGCATCCGCAACTCCTTATTTGTTATAGTACAATACAGTGAAAGTACCGATACAATATCAGATCGGGGGAAATGGGTCAAACGAAATCGCCGCCAGCATCGAGCGCGCGATTCGCGACGGACGCCTTCCGCCCGGCGCGAAGCTCCCGACGGTGCGCGCGCTGGCAAAAGATCTGCATCGCAGTCTCGGAACCGTGGCCGCAGCGTATCGCATGCTGCAAACGCGCGGAGTCATTTTGTCGAGCGGACGCCGCGGTACGATCGTGCGTCCGTCGCCGCCCGTCTTCCGCAGCATCGGCTCCTTCGAAATTCCGGCCGAGCTCGAGAACCTTGCGGACGGCAACCCCGATGCGGCGCTGCTGCCAAAGCTCGGCGAAGCGCTGCGAAAGATTCCGCGCGAGCCCGTGTTATACGGCGCGGCAGCACACGATCCCGAGCTGCTCGAAATGGGCGCGAAGTCGTTCAAAGCGGACGGCGTAGGCTGGAGCGCCGTCGCCGTCGTCGGTGGCGCGCTGGACGGCATCGAGCGGGCGCTTGCGGCAAATTTGCGCGCCGGCGATCGTGTTGCCGTCGAAGATCCGGTCTATCCCGCGCACCTCGATTTGATCGGCGCGCTGGGTCTCGTCGCGGAGCCGGTTGCAATTGACGAGCGCGGGATGGTCCCTGAAAGACTTGCAGGCGCGATCCGGCGCGGCGCCCGTGCGGTGCTTCTGTCCCCGCGCGCGCAAAATCCAACAGGCGCGGCACTCGATCATAAGCGTCAGGAAGAACTTCGCGCCGCGCTGTCGCCGGCCGCCGACATTTTCGTGATCGAGGACGACCATGCGTGGCTCGTCGCGGGAGTTCCGTACCGGACCTTGAGCGTGCATCGGGAAAAGTGGTTTGTCGTGCGTTCCTTCTCGAAGCCGTTCGGTCCCGATTTGCGAATCGCAATTGCCGCCGGCGACCCGATCACGATTTCGCGTATCAAAGGCCGTCAGCATTTGGGCGTCGGTTGGGTTTCGCATCTTCTCCAATCGCTCGCAATCGCGCTGTGGAGCGATACGAAAGTCGTTGCAGGCATCGAGCAAGCGCGTGCAACGTACGCGCAGCGGCGCGACGCTCTCGTCGGCGCTCTGGCGCGCGAAGGCATCGAAGTGCGTGCGCCGAGCGGATTGAATTGCTGGATTCCGGTGCCCGATGAAGCGGCGGCCCTTGCAGCGGCGCGACGTGCGGGTTTTGCGCTCGCCCCGGGCACGCGGTTCCGCATCGCGTCGCAGCCTGCGATACGCGCGACGATTGCGCGTTTGCCGCCGCGACAGGCCGTCGCGGTCGCAAGCGCGATTGCGGGAAGCCGGCGGATCGGCGGGGCGACGAGAACCACATGATCGACGTCCTGGCCGGACAGGAGGCGCTACGCCAAATGCGCGTCGACGAAGCCGTCACCGCATTTACGCGAGCGCTTGCCGGAGATCCGGAAAACGTTGCCGCGCACCTCGGGATGTACGAAGCGCTGCAGGTCAAAGGCGATCCAGCGACAGCCGTCGCGCATCAACGTCGCGCGCTCGAGCAACGGCAGCTTTTCCTCGAAAAACCGACGCCGAAGGGCGCTCCTAGCGTTCTGCTCGTCGCAACACCGGGCGATTGGCAAGCGAACGTGCCGCTCGAATTCTTGTACGCCAGCCTCAATATCGGCATCCACAAGCTCTTTGTCGGCGACGGACTTCCGATGCCGGATCCGCGCGCGCTGCCGGGAGACGTCATCTTCAACGTCGTCGCGCAGTCCGACGCGGTGGACCGAACGCTCGCGATGCTGCAGACCTGGCTGCCCAAAATCGGCCGGCCGCTGCTCAACCCGCCGGCTGCGGTGCAGAAGCTCTCGCGCGAAGGCGTTGCGCGTGACTTCGCGGGCATAGGCGGCGCGCTCGTACCGAAGGTCCGGCGCCTGAAGCGGGAATCGCTGGGGCGCGATATCGAGCTGCCCGCAATCGTGCGGCCGATCGGATCGCACGCCGGCAGCGCTCTGGCCAAAATCGAAGGCAGCGACCAGTGGCCTTCGTATCTGGAGACGACGCAGGCGACAGAGTTCTACGTCGCACCGTTTGTCGATTATCGCAGCGACGATGGATACTTCCGCAAATACCGGATCATCTTCGTCGGCGGCGCTCCATACGCACATCACCTTGCGATCTCCGACCGTTGGATGATTCACTACTACAACGCGCTCAACGAACGCGAAGCCTGGATTCGTGAAGAGGAAGCGCGTTTTCTCAGCGACGTGTTCGCGGTCTTCGACGGACCGCGCCGCGGAGTCTTAGAAGAGCTCGCGCGCCGTGTGGGGCTCGATTATTTCGGAATCGACTGCGGCATCATGCCCGACGGTCGCGTCCTATTTTTTGAGGTGGACGCCGCGATGATCGTCCACCTCGGTGACTCTCCCGAGCTCTATCCCTACAAGCAACAGTTCGTCCCGCGCATTCCGGACGCGCTCGAAAAGCTTATTCGAAACGCAACGCTTCGATGGGGTTAAGACCGGCGGCACGCCGCGCGGGGGCGTAGCCGAAGAAAATTCCGACCAGTGCTGAGAACCCGATCGCAAGCGCGACGCTTGAGGGCGGAATCGCGGTCGCCCAGCCGGCGAGTTTCGACACGCCGACCGTCGCGATCGCGCCCATCAGTGCGCCTATCGCTCCGCCGGTCGTCGCGAGCACCGTCGCCTCGATGAGGAATTGCCGCAGGATGACCGCGCCGCGCGCGCCCACCGCCATGCGCAATCCGATCTCGCGCGTGCGCTCGGTGACCGACACGAGCATGATGTTCATGATGCCGATGCCGCCCACGAGCAACGAGATACTGGCGATCGCCGCCAGCAGGAGCGTCATCACGTCGGCGGTGCCCGAC